>DATHOA010000090.1:0-5526 GCA_035485475.1 Steroidobacteraceae bacterium
TGCACCGGTATCGGAGAAATTGCGCAGCACCGGTGGAATCTGCTCGCGCATCGCCTGCGCCTGATCCACATTCCCAGGCTGCGGTCGGCCCACCTGCGCGGCAATCGCGCCCGCATCGGCGGCGAATCCGCTGCTCGCGCCAGGCACCGGGCTCGCCGGGCGCGCCGGCGCCGTGGCGGGCGTGGCGGGGGTGGCGTAACCGCCGCCTTGCGGGCCGGGCACGCCCTGTTCAATCAAGCGCTGCAGTTCGGCGGGATCAAACTGCGGATCAAGTTCCCGGATCCGCTCCAGCAGTGGTGGGTGCGTGGCGAATATCCGATCCAGACCCGGTGCAAACAGCATATGCGCGACCTGTTCGGCATCCGCTGCGACAAACTTCGAGCCTTCCTCGAGCGCGGCGATCTTCAGCAGCGCGCCCTTGAGTCCGGTGGTATTGCGCGTGAACTGTACGGCTGACGCATCGGCCAGGCGCTCGCGCTGCCGCGACACCGCGGCCTGCAGCATGCGACCCGCCAACAATCCCAGATAGCCGACCACCATCGCGGCAAGTCCCACACCCACCCAACCCAAACCCCCGCGGCGGTCGCGATCGTTGCCGCCGCGCGGTGCGAAATTGAACACCAGGCGACCGATGATCGCGATGACGAGCAGCCCGAAGATGGCGCCCATGAGCTGGATGTTCAGCCGCATGTCACCGTTGAGGATATGGGAGAACTCGTGGCCGATCACCCCCTGCAGCTCATCGCGATCCAGGTGATCGATCGCCCCCTGGGTCACCGTGATGCAGGCATTCGCGGGTGTATGCCCCGCCGCGAACGCGTTGATGGCCGGCTCCTGCTCCAGCACATAGATCTCCGGCACCGGCACGCCGGAGGCAATGGCCATCTCTTCAATGATATTGCGCAGTCGCTTGCGCGCCGGATCGGCGGTGTCGCGCTCCACGCGCACCCCACCCAGTGACTGGGCGACCACTGCGCCGCCGCCGCGCAGCTGCGCGGACTTGAACAGGCTCGCAAGCCCGATGACGCCGATGATGAGTATCGACACCACGAACACCGTGTCCGGGTTGCGCATCGCGAACTGCAGCGGATCCACCGAAGCCCCGCCATATTGGCCGCCATAGCTCGACGCGGAACTGCGCGCGGCCAGCACCGTGAAGATCACCGCATCAAGGGCGATCACCACGGCGGCCACCGCGGCCATGAACATCACGACAAACAGTCGTGACTGGCGCCGCGCCGTGGCCTGATAGGCGTAGAAATCCACCGCTTGAGAGTCCTGAGGCTTGCGGTGCGGATCTAAGTGAAGCTCACCTTGGGTGCTTCGCGGGCTTCGGGCTTGGCGATATCCAGCTGCTGCGCGGGCTGAAAGCCGAACATGCCGGCGACCATGCTTGCCGGGAACACTTCGCGGTGATTGTTGTAGCTCATCACCGAGTCGTTGTAGGCCTGCCGGGCAAAGGCCACCTTGTTTTCCGTCGAGGTGAGTTCCTCGGACAGCTGCATCATGGTTTGATTGGCCTTCAGGTCCGGGTAGGCCTCGGACAGAGCGAACAGCCGGCCCAGTGCGCCACCCAGCTGGGCTTCGGCGCCGGAGAGTTGCTGCACCGCGGCGGCATCGGCCGGGTTGGCGGCGGCGGCCTTCAGACCCGACACGGCGCCGTTGCGCGCCTGGATGACCGCCTCGAGCGTCTCCCGCTCATGCTTCATGTAGCCCTTGGCGATTTCGACCAGATTCGGAATCAGGTCATAACGTCGGGTGAGCTGCACATCGATCTGGGCGAATGCGTTCTTGAAGGCGTTGCGGGAGGTGACCAGTCCGTTGTAGGTCGACACCAGGAACAGCGCGATCACAACTATTATGACCAGAATGAGAATCAGGCTCATACACACCTCAGCGGCATTGAACGTAATGCGGTGCAGACAAGGTACCCCGGCCGGCCGTGTAGTCAAGACGCAGCACGGCACCGGGCGGCATGGGCATTGCTAACGGCCCCATAACGCGATTAATGTTGAGTCAACCGCGATGCCAAGGACGGGACTGGCATACTGGTTCGACGCAGCAGAACAATAAATGGATTTTTGGAGCTGAAGACCTTGGAACGTCGACTTCACACCAGGCATCGCGCCCGCACCACTGTCTACATCACCGTGCCGGGAAGTGGCCGCAGGCTCTGCCGTGCCGTCAACTTGAGTGCGACGGGTGTGTTCATCCAAACGACCAACCTCGGCCTGCGCAAGGGCCAGAATGTCGAGTTGGTGTTCGCCATCAATCTCGGCGCCATCACCAAACTGCATCGGCGCACGGCCGTCGTCGCCCACGTGTCGCGCGGCGGCACGGGTTTGATGATGGAGTCCTACTCCTCGGCCGCAGCGCCCGCCGCGCGCGTGGGCTAACCCGGCGCTCCATCGGCCGCCGCCACCGGCGCACCCAATGCTCGCGAATCGGGGACCTTGGTCGGCGGCGGGAACTCCGGCGGTGCCGTATCGACATCCTTGGCCGGCACGCTCTGCGGTGCCGTGGCCGTTGGTGCGGCGCTCGGCAGCGCCGGGCGCGCCACCGGCACCGGAGTCTGTCGCGCGGGCAGCATCGACGGTGCAGCAACTACCGGCGCCGGCGGCGCGGGGCCGGGAATCGTCTCCGGGCGCGTCTCGGTTTTCAGCGCCGTATCCTCGGCCTGCTTCGTCATCACGATAATACTGATTCGGCGATTGATCGGGTTCTGCGGGTCGTCCTTGTCGAACAGCACGGACGATGACAGCCCGACCACGCGCGCAATTTTCGCCTCGGTGAGACCGCCGGATTCGAGCGCGCGCCGTGCGGCATTGGCGCGATCGGCCGACAGCTCCCAGTTGGTGTAAGTGCCGCCGCCCGGATAGGGACGAATGTCCGTGTGGCCCGTCATGGAGATGCGATTCGGCACCGTGTTCAGGTAACCCGCGAGGGTCTTGAGAATGACGGTCGTGTAGTCCTTGAGCTTCGCCGAACCGACATCAAACATGGGCCGGTTCTGCTGATCGACGATCTGGATGCGCAGGCCCTCGGGCGTGATGTCCAGCAGCAGCTGATCCTTGAAGGGCCGCAGCGCCTGACTCTTGTCGATCGCCTTGCGCAGTTCCTCGAGCAGGCTTTCGAGTTTCTTGTGGTCGGCCTCGTCGGCGATTTTCCTGGCCTCCTCCACGGTCATATCCATTTTCTTGGCGGCATCATCCGCGGCCGTATCGGTCTTCTTCGCTTCAGCCACGGTCATATTGAAGGGCTGCGGCTTGGATTTCGCCTCCGGTCCGTTGACGACGGTCACGCGTGGCGCGTCGAGGCCGCCACCCATGTTGATGACGCTGGTGCTGGCCCCACCCGGACCCATCTGCCCGGGCGCGGCGCGAATGTTCTTGCCCGGCTCCATGCTCGGATTCTTGAAGTAATCAAACACGGCCGCGCGCTGCTCCTTTGAAATGGAGCTGACCAGCCACATCACCAGAAAGAACGCCATCATGGCCGTCACGAAGTCGGCGTAGGCCACTTTCCAGGCGCCGCCATGATGCCCGCCACCGCCCTTCTTGCGGCGTTTGACGATGATGATCGAAGCTTTTTCTTCCTTCGCCATGGCTTAACCGATTGCGGATTCGGCTCGGCTCTTGCCCTTGAGGTGGGCTTCCAGGTCCGCAAAGCTCGGGCGTATGCCGGCGAACAGCAGCTTGCGGGCAAACTCGATCGCCACCGGCGGCGCGTAGCCGCGCACGCTGGCCACGAAGGCCATCTTCACCAACTCAAAGGGTTTGCTGTCTTCGTTGGCACGCTGCTCCATGGCCGCCGCAATCGGGCCGACGAAACCGTAGGCGACCAGGATTCCGAGGAATGTGCCGACCAGCGCGGCAGCCACCTTGTGACCGATGGTCGCGGTATCGGCGCCTTCGATCGATGCCATGGTGTCCACGATGCCCAGCACCGCTGCGACAATGCCGAAGCCGGGCAGAGCGTCCGCGACTTTCTGCATGGCATGCGCCGGCTCGGTCGCCTCGTGATGATGGGTCTCAAGCTCCGTTTCGAGCAGGCTTTCCAGCTCATGCGGATCCAGATTGCCGCCGATCATCAAGCGCAGGCAGTCGGTCATGAACTCCGTCATGTGGTGATCGGCGAGGATGCGCGGGTACTGGGTGAACAGGCTGCTCGCATGCGGGTCATCGATATGCGATTCGATGGCCAGCATGCCTTCCTTGCGTGCCTTCACCAGGATGTCGTACATCAGCTTGAAGATGTCGACGTAATCCTCGCGCTTGTACTTCGGGGGCTTCAGCAGCGCGAGGATCCCCGCCACTGACGCCTTGACCACCTTCGGGGGATTGCTGGTGACGAAGGCGCCGATCGCGGCACCGACGATGATCAGCACCTCGGTCGGATGCCACAGCAGCAACAGGCTGCCGCCGCCAATAATGAAGCCTAGGCCGACGCTCAACAGGACAACGACGGAGCCAATGATCACGAACATTATGGAAACAAGCTCCTCGTCAGACACGTAGGCCGGGACATAAGCGTTATCGGCGCGATTGTGCGTCTCTTGAGGAACCCGAAAGCGGGCTAACATCGCAGAACTGACCGATCATCCGCGAGGGCTTCAGATGCGCGCCAGATCATTGATTTTCATTGCGAATGTGCTATTCGCGCTCAGCGGCTGCACCAGCTCCGCACCGTTGCAGGCGCCCGCCGCGACGCAGTTCGCATTCAGCGATCGCGGCGCCTACCTGATCCCCGCTTCCGTGGATCTGTATCGGCTGCTCCCGCCGCCCCCTGAGGCCGGCTCGGCGCAGGAGCGTGCCGAGCTCGACGAGCTGCTGCGCCTGCAGGCCACCCGCACTCCCGCCGCTGTGCGGCGGGCGCTGGAGGATGCGACGGTGAGCATCTTCCGCTTCGCCGATGCCCTCGGCAGCCCGCCGCAGTTCAACCCGCGGCAGCTGCCCCTCACCAGCGAACTGTTCGCCAGGATTGGCCAGGATGAGGGGCTGTTCATGAATCCGGCCAAGGACGCCTTTGGCCGGCCGCGCCCCTTCGTGACGGACCGCCAGCTGGCACCGGTGGTCCCCAAACCTGCGTCGGCCTCCTATCCCAGCGGCCACAGCACCTGGGCGGTGGCCAGTGCGATCGTGCTGGCGGATATGGTGCCGGAGCGACGCGCACAGATTTTCGCGCGGGCGGATGAGTACGCGCACAACCGCGAGGTCGGAGGCGTCCACTATCCCAGCGACGTGGCGGCGGGCCATCTGGCCGGCACGGTGCTGGCCGAGGCGCTGTTCGACCAGCCGCGCTTCGTGACCGACGAACGCGCGGCGGCGGCCGAGCTGCGCGCCGCCCTCGGGCTGCCGCCTTTGTCGACGCAGCCGCTCGCACGGCATGCCGCGCCGCAGGCCACGTGCAACCGCGCCTGCCTGAGCGCGGTGCTGACCGACTACCTCGCGGCATTGCAGGCGGGCAACGCCGCGCGCCTGCGCATCATCGCGCCGGTGCACTTCACCGAGGATCAGACCCAACGGG
>DATHOA010000091.1:0-2685 GCA_035485475.1 Steroidobacteraceae bacterium
TTGAGCGCGTGGCCCAGGTGAATGGTGCCATTCGCGTACGGCGGCCCGTCGTGCAACAGGAAGCGTGGCCGACCCTTCGATGCCGCACGAATGCGGCCATACAGATCCGCGGCTTCCCACTCGGCCAGCATTTTCGGTTCGCGCTGCGCCAGATCCGCCTTCATCGAGAAGGCGGTCTGCGGCAGGTTCAGGGTTTGCTTGTAATCAGGCACTTTTCCAACGCTCACTCAAATATTCAACAGTTGTCGCGCCTGCGCGGCATCCTGGTGGATCTGCGCGACCATCGCATCCAGCGACTCGAACTTCCGTTCGGGCCGCAGGTGCTGCACAAACTCAACGGCGATCTCGCGGCCATACAGATCGCCCACGAAATCGAAGACATGCGCCTCGAGCAGCGGCTCGGTGCCACCCACCGTCGGTCGCGTGCCGAGGCTCGCGACGGCGGCCAGCGGCACCTGCGTCCCGCCCCGCACCCGCACCCGTACGGCGAAAATCCCCCCAAGCGGCAGCCGCCGGTGCGGGAAGCGCACATTGGCCGTAGGGAACCCGAGCTTACGGCCCAGCTGCTCGCCGCGCACCACCCGGCCGGTCATCGTATAGGGACGGCCCAGCAACCGCTCGGCCCGGTTCAAGTCCGGCACCGCCAGCGCCTCGCGGATGGCGCTGCTGCTCAAGCGCTCCCCCGCCAGGGTCACCGGCGCGACGATATCGACCGCAAACCCGAAGCGCTGACCGGCCGCATACAAGGTGTCGGCCGTCCCCTGGCCATTGCGTCCGAAGCGGAAATCATGCCCCACGACCACGATGGCCGGCTGCAGCCGCTCGGCCAGCAGCTGCGCGAACTGCTCCGCGCTCAGGTTGCGGGTGGCCGTGCCGAAGCGCAGTACGCACAGCCGGTCGAGCCCCAGCTGGTCAAGACAGCGCCACCGTTCCCGCAGCGACGTCAGCCGCGCCGGCGGATTGTCGGGGGTGAGGAACTCCCGCGGCATGGGTTCGAAGGTGACCATCAGGGTGGGCACGCCCAAGCCTCGGGCATGCTCCCCTAAGCGCGCCAGGAGCGCCTGATGCCCCCGGTGCAGGCCGTCATAGGTGCCAACAGTCAAGGCGTGAGGGCCGGTCACAGTGCCGGCCGGAGGAAGTCCGCGAATCAGGTGCATTTAGTTGAAATTATAGGCAAGTTGGCCTCCCTCAAGTTGACAACCGTAAGGTCGATCAGCAGACTACGGCCCCCTTGAATCGGGCAAGTCCCATCGTTTTTTGGAGAGTCCTTTGGCCAATACCAAGTCCGCGGAAAAAGCCGCTCGCCAGGCTGACAAGCACCGCGTACGCAACGTTGCCCTGCGCTCGCGCATGCGCAGTGCCGTTCGCAAGGTGACGGCCGCCGTCGAGGGTGGGAACAAGGAAGTCGCCGGCACCAGCTACCGCGAAGCCGTTCCGGTCATCGACGCGCTGGTCAACAAGCAGATCATTCATCGCAACAAGGCCAACCGGCACAAGAGCCGGCTCGCCGCGCGCATCCGCGCCATGGCCTAAAGCGCCTCTTCCTCTTCCGCCAGCGCCGCGCGCTGGGTTTGCTCGAGGAAGGTCATCACGGCCTGAACCAGCTCCGGGGTGCCCTCACCCGTCGCCCCGGAAATCAGAAAATGCGGTCCGCGAAAGCGCAACCGCCGCACGATGTCCTGGGCCCGGGCCGCGGCCTCCGCGGGGGGCAGCAGATCGCGCTTGTTCAACAGCAGCCAGCGCGGCTTATCGGCCAGATCCGCGCTGAAGTTCTTCAGCTCCGCGACAATGGCGCGCACTTCCTTCACCGGATCCGTTGCCGGATCCAGGGGTGCGATATCCACCAGATGCAGCAAGACACGGGTGCGCTGCAGGTGCTTGAGGAAGCGGATCCCTAAGCCCGCGCCTTCGGCCGCGCCCTCGATGAGACCGGGAATATCGGCCATGACGAAGCTGCGCTGCTCGCCGGCATTGACCACACCCAGGTTCGGATACAGGGTGGTGAAGGGATAGTCGGCGACCTTCGGGCGCGCCTGCGATACCGCCCGAATCAAGGTGGATTTTCCGGCATTGGGCATGCCCAGCAGCCCGACATCGGCGATCACCTTCATCTCCAGTTCGAGCAGGCGCTTCTCCCCGGGCAGGCCGGGGCCGAACTGGCGCGGGGTGCGATTGGTGCTGGATTTGAAGCGCGTATTGCCCCAGCCGCCCTTGCCGCCGCGGGCCACGAGCAGTTCCTCACCGACCTTGGCCAGGTCGCCCAGCTGTTCGCCGGTCTCCGAGTCGCGGATGACGGTGCCCACCGGCAGGGATACGTACAGATCGGAACCGGCCGCGCCCGTGCAGCCATTGCTGCTGCCGGCCGTGCCATGGGGCGCACGGTAGGTGCGTTCGACGCGAAAGTCCGCAAGAGTATTGATGCCGGGTACGGCCCGCAGCCACACGCTGCCGCCGTGGCCCCCGTCGCCGCCATCGGGGCCGCCGAAGGGGACGAATTTCTCGCGGCGGAAACTGGCGCAGCCACGACCACCATTGCCCGCCTGAACTTTGACGCGGGCTTCATCGACGAATTTCATGAGGGCGGACCTGCGAACCTAGGCCGCATCGGCCCTCAAGGGATCAATGGGTGGCGGAGGCAGCCTCGGGCAGCACACTGACGAAAGTACGCTGCTCGGGGCCCTTGCG
>DATHOA010000092.1:0-3665 GCA_035485475.1 Steroidobacteraceae bacterium
ATGGAGCGGGCGCTGAAGAGCGCCAAGGCCCGCGAAGCCTCGTATGCGCTGTGCTACCTCGACATCGACCAGTTCAAGATCGTCAACGACAGCTGCGGTC
This sequence comes from Steroidobacteraceae bacterium, assembly GCA_035485475.1. Taxonomy (GTDB): domain Bacteria; phylum Pseudomonadota; class Gammaproteobacteria; order Steroidobacterales; family Steroidobacteraceae; genus DAIDKA01. The sequence goes on from DATHOA010000092.1 coordinate 101, forward strand.
ACGGCGCCGGCGATGCCCTGCTGGGGCAGGTCGGCGCGCTGCTGAAGTCCAAGGTCCGCTGGCGTGACACCCTGTCGCGCTTGGGCGGCGACGAGTTCGGCATCCTGCTCGAGAGCTGCTCGCTGGATGAGGCGATGCACACGGCCGAACAGCTGCGCGAGGCCGTGCGCACCTTCCGCTTCACCTGGGAGGACCGGGTGTTCCGCCTGGGTGCCAGCGTCGGGGTCGTGCCGATCACTGCCGAGAGTGAGGATGTGGCCTCGATACTGTCGGCGGCCGACAGCGCCTGTCAGGCGGCCAAGGAGGCCGGTCGCAACCGCGTCCACAGTTTTGCCGAGAACGACATCGAGCTCATGCGCCGCCGGCGCGAAATGCAGTGGGCGGCGCGCATCAATGCCGCGCTCGAAGAGGGCCGCTTCGAACTGTTCCGCATGACCATTCTGCCGCTGCAGAAGCCCGACCCCGGCCAGCACTACGAACTGCTGCTGCGCATGCGCGATGAGTCCGGGCGGATCGTGTCGCCGGATAATTTCATTTCCGCCGCCGAGCGCTATGGCATTGCGCCGGCCATCGATCGCTGGGTGATCGAGAACGCGCTGCGCTGGCTGGTGTCCGAGGCCGACGAGCGCGAAACGCTGAAACTGTGCTCGATCAATCTATCCGGCCAGAGCCTGGGTGATGACAAGTTCCTGCCGTTCGTGATCGACCAGTTCCAGCGCAGCGGCCTGGACGCCTCGAAGATCTGTTTCGAAATCACCGAAACGGCGGCCGTCGCGAGCTTCTCGCAGGCGAACCGCTTCATCCAGTCGCTCAAGGAACTGGGCTGCAAGTTCGCGCTGGATGACTTCGGCACCGGTCTGTCTTCATTCGGATATTTGAAGCACTTCCCGGTCGACTACCTGAAGATCGACGGCAGCTTCGTGCGCGAAATCCTGCGCGATCCCATCGACCGCGAGATGGTGCGTTCGATCAATGAAATCGGTCACCTGACCGGCAAGCAGACCATTGCGGAGTTCGCCGAGAACGCCGAGATCATCCAGATGCTGACCAGCCTCGGCGTCGACTACGCCCAAGGCTATGGCATCGCGCAGCCGCAACGGGTGCTGAAGGCTGTCGGGACCTAAGCCTCTGCTGCCGCAGAGGTGGTGAATTCCAACCGCATCGACAGGTCGATGGCGCGCACATGCTTGGTGATGGCGCCGACCGAAATGAAGTCCACGCCGGTCTCGGCGATGGCGCGGATGGTATCCAGGTTGGCGCCCCCGGAGGCTTCCAGCTTCACCGGTGACCCCAGCTGGCGATTGCGCTCAACCGCGGCGCGCAGATCGGCCAGATTGAAATTGTCCAGCAGCACGATATCGGGGCGCGCCAGTAGCGCCTCTTCCAGCTGCTGCAGATTTTCCACCTCGGTCTCCACCTGCAGGCGTGGCGCCACGCGGCGTGCAGTGTCGATGGCCTTGGTAATTGATCCGGCCGCCGCAATATGGTTTTCCTTGATGAGCACCATGTCGAACAGGCCCATGCGGTGATTCTGCGCGCCACCACAGCGCACGGCATATTTTTGCGCGGTGCGCAGCCCCGGCAGCGTCTTGCGGGTATCGAGGATGGTGCAGCCGGTTCCGGCCACGGCATCCACAAAGCGCCGTGCTTCGCTGGCAGTGGCCGAGAGCAGCTGCAGGAAGTTCAGCGCCGTGCGTTCACCGGTGAGAATCGGTCGGGCAAAACCTTCGAGGATGAGCAGGGTCTCATCGGTGTTGGCCTGGCCGCCTTCCTCCACCTGCCACTTCAGGACGATCTGCGGATCCAGTTGCCGGAAGGTTTCTTCCACCCAGGCACTGCCGCACAGGGTCATTGGCTCACGCGTGATGAGGCGGCCGCGCACTCGCTGCCGTGCCGGGACCAAGCTCGCGGTGACATCGCCGCCCGCGACATCCTCGCGCAGGGCATCGGTCACCTGCTGCTGCAGGTCCGCGGGCAGGGGGCTGGGGAGATCGGCCGGAAGCGCGTTCATGGAAGTAGCGTAGCACTGGTCCGGCCTACGCGGATATTCTGGCTGCTCGGGCAGACGATTGGCACAGCTGCGGAGTGAGAAATCATGGCTAATTCCAGTACAGCGGAACAGCGGCGCCTGGCGCTCAAAACCGGCGAGCTGCTGCGACAGGCGGCTTATATCGATGGGCAATGGGTGGATGGCACCCGGACCCTGGACGTGCTCAATCCTGCAACCCAGGAATTGCTCGGGCGCATCCCGGCGCTGGGTGCACCGGAGACGGAGCGCGCGGTAGCCGGTGCGCACCGCGCGTTCGACTCCTGGCGTCGCCTCGCGGCGGGCGAGCGCGGCGCCATCCTGCAGCGCTGGTTCGAGCTCATCATGGCGAACCAGGAGGACCTGGCGCGCTTGATGACCGCCGAGCAGGGCAAGCCGCTGAATGAATCACGCGGCGAGATTGCCTATGCCGCCTCCTTCATCGAGTGGTTTGCGCAGGAGAGTCGCCGCACCTACGGACAGGTCATCCCCGGGCATATGGCCGACAAGCGCCTGCTCGTGCTGCGCGAGCCGGTGGGCGTCGTGGGCGCCATCACGCCATGGAATTTCCCGGCGGCCATGATCACGCGCAAAGTGGGCCCGGCGCTGGCCGCCGGTTGCACGGTCGTGCTGAAGCCCTCCGAGCTGACGCCGTTTTCGGCGCTGGCGCTGGCGTGGTTGGGTAGTCAGGCCGGCGTGCCCGCGGGGGTATTCAACGTGGTCACGGGCGAACCGGCCGCCATCGGTGAAGTGCTCACGACCGATCCGCGGGTGCGCAAGTTCACCTTCACCGGTTCGACCCGCATCGGCAAGCTGCTGGCCGCGCGTTGCATGGGCACCGTGAAGCATGTGTCGCTGGAACTCGGCGGCAATGCACCCTTCATTGTCTTTGACGACGCCGATGTGGACAAGGCGGTGGAGGGCGCCATGGCCTCCAAGTTCCGCAACACGGGCCAGACCTGCGTGTGCGCGAACCGCATTCTCGTGCAGCGGGGTATTCACGATGAGTTCGTGGCGAAGCTGTGTGCGCAAGTGGCGAAGCTGGTGATGGGTGATGGCCTGGCCGGCGTCACCCAGCAGGGGCCACTGATCAATGCCGCGGCGGTCGAGAAGGTCGAACGGCATGTGCAGGATGCCTTGGGCCGCGGCGGCAAATTGCGGGCCGGTGGCGCGCGCGGCACGGGAAACTTCTACCAGCCCACCGTCATTACCGAGGTGAGTCCGCAAGCCGCGCTGTTCTGCGAGGAGACCTTTGGTCCCCTGGCGGGCATCGTGAAGTTCGATACCGAGGCGCAGGCGATCCAGCTGGCCAACGACACCAGCGCGGGACTGGCCTCGTACTTCTATACGCGGGATCTGAATCGGGCCTGGCGGGTATCCGAAGCCCTGCAGTACGGCATGGTCGGGCTGAATACCGGGTTGATATCAACGACGGTGGCGCCGTTCGGCGGCGTAAAAGAATCCGGCATCGGTCGGGAGGGCTCCAGCTTCGGGATGGCCGAATACCTGGACGTCAAGCTGGTGTGCACCGAGGTCAGC
>DATHOA010000093.1:0-10412 GCA_035485475.1 Steroidobacteraceae bacterium
GCAGCAAACCGGCCAGAAATTCGGAAGTCTCGATCGAGGTGGTGCCGACCAGCGTCGGTTGCCCGCGCTTCACGCAATCTTGGATGTCCTCGATGATGGCCTCGAACTTATCCTTCTGCGTCAGGTACACGAAGTCCGGCATGTCTTTGCGGATCATCGGCTTGTGCGTCGGGATGACGACCACTTCCGGTTGTAGATCTGCAGGAACTCCGGCGCTTCCGTATCGGCCGTTCCGGTCATGCCGGCCAGCTTGCGATACAGGCGGAAGTAGTTCTGGAAGGTGATCGAGGCAACCGTCTGGTTCTCTTCGCGGACGCGCACGCCCTCCTTCGCCTCCACCGCCTGGTGCAGTCCGTCGGACCAGCGGCGACCCTGCATGGTGCGCCCGGTGAATTCATCGACGATGATCACCTCGCCGCCGCGAACGATGTACTCCACGTCCCGCTTGTACAGGGCATGCGCGCGCAGGGCGGCATTGAGATGATGCATCAGGCGAATGTTGGCCGGGTCATAGAGGCTCTCGCCTTCGCGCAGCAGACCGGCCTGCGCCATCAGTTCCTCGACGCGGACATGTCCGGCCTCGCTGATGTGGACCTGCTTCTGCTTTTCGTCCACCGAGAAGTCACCGGGGCCGTCCTCTTCCTTCTGGCGGGTCAGTTTCGGCACCAGCTGGTTGATCGCAAGGTACAACTCGGTGCTCTCATCCGCCGGTCCCGAAATGATCAGCGGTGTGCGCGCCTCGTCGATGAGAATCGAGTCCACTTCGTCGACGACCGCGTAGATGAGGCCACGCTGCACGCGATCCTCAAGCCGGAAGGCCAGATTGTCGCGCAGATAGTCGAAGCCGAATTCATTGTTGGTGCCGTAGGTGATATCGCAGGCGTAGGCCGCGCGCTTCTCCTCAGAATCCTGTGAATTGCGGATCACGCCAACGGTGAGACCGAGAAAGCCGTACACCGGACGCATCCAGTCGGCATCGCGCGCGGCCAGGTATTCGTTGACGGTGACGATGTGCAGGCCCTCGCCGGGCAGTGCGTTCAGGTAGGCCGGCAGCGTCGCCATGAGGGTTTTGCCCTCGCCGGTGCGCATTTCGGAAATCTTGCCCTGATGCAGCGTGATGCCGCCCAGCAGCTGCGCATCGAAGTGGCGCATCTTCAGCGTACGGCGCGCCGCCTCGCGCACCACCGCGAAGGCCTCCGGCAGCAGGTCATCGAGACTCGTGCCCTGCTTCAGGCGCTCGCGAAATTCAGGTGTTTTGGCCGCCAACTGCGCATCGCTCAGGGCCTGGATCGCGCGCTCGAAGCCGTTGGTCTGGCTGACCAGTCCGGCGAAGGTGCGCAGCAAGCGGTCGTTACGGCTGCCAAAGACACGCGTGAGCAATTTCAGCACAAGGACATCCTGGTCAAAAAATTGAATTGCGCCAAACACTTATGATGTCTTCGGGCGCAGCGGAGCGGCGTATTGTACGCGAAATGGGGACGCCCGGATCCGGGCGCAAGGGCTTCGAGGCCCTATTTGGCGTTCTAGCGTTTGACGAACATCAGCGGGTCGATCTGGGTGCCGTTGTGCAGCACCTCGAAATGCACATGTGGGCCGGTCGAATGGCCGGTCGAGCCCATCAGGGCAATGTGCTCGCCGCGGCTCACGCTCTGCCCGACGGCCACCAGGGTGCTCTCATTGTGCGCATAGCGGGTGATATAGCCATTGCCATGGTTGATCTCCACCAGGTTGCCGTAGCCGCTGCGCTCGCCCGACCAGGTGACGATCCCGGCGGCGACGGCCATCACCGGCTCACCCTGCGTACCGGCGAAATCCAGGCCCTTGTGGAAGCCCTCCTCGCCGGTGAACGGATCGCTGCGCTCGCCGAAATAAGAGGAAATCGCGCCTTCCACGACTGGCTTGCCGGCCGGACGGACCGAGTCGCTGATCTTGCGCCCCACGATCACATTCTCCAGCGCCGACAACTGTACATCGCGCAGGTCAACCCGTTGTTCCAGCTGCGATAACTGCGAGCTGAGATCCGGGATCTCGGTGCTGGTCGGGCCACTGCCGGCGGCGGCCGGCGTGACCGTGGGCTCGTCGTCGAAATTGAACTGGCGCCGATCCACGTTGGCCATGGTCGTGAGGCGCTTGCCCAGTGCGTCGATGCGGATGATATGGGCATCCAGCTGGCCCAGCCGCCGCGCAATGGCATCCACGCGGTCCTGGACCCGGGCGCGCATTTCGACGATTTCGGATTTCTGTTCGGCAAGAACCCGGCCCCAGCCCTTAGGATCGGTCGGCGCGAGGCCCGTATGAGCGCCCAGCTGCATGCCGATGGCGAATGCCGTGCCCACCGTGCCGAGCACCACCAGGGCGCAGATCACCAGCGTCAAGGGATGCGCCAGATCGAAATACCTCGAGCGACCGCCACCCTGTCGCCCGGAAAAAACTATGATGTTCACGCCAGCTCGCCTTAAGCATTCACGTCCTGCCCGAGTCAGCCTCAAATATGCAGAAGAAGCCCTACAGTGACAAGGTGAATACCGGTCGTGGTTCGCGGATAACACAATCTCGGCGACCGCAGTCACGCAATTCGATGGATTCTGTTAAAGATCTGTTGCTGCGCTCGACGCCGGTGCTGGCGGGCCTGCAGCGCGAGGCGCTGCGACACCACGATTGGCTGCAATGGGTGCAGCGCGAGTTACCCGAGGAGCTGGCGAGCCATGTGACCGGCGTCACAGAGCAGGCGGGCGCACTTGTCATATTCGCCGAATCGGCCGTGTGGGGCGTGCGGCTGCGTTATGCCGCCCCGCAGCTGCTCGGCGTCATCAGCCGTCAGCAGGCCAGTATCAGCGAGGTGAAAGTGCGGGTGATGCCGCGCGGCGCGACCAAGAGCTAGCAGCGACTTCTAGTAGACCGAGGAGGCGTGTGCCAACGCCGGCGCCTCCACGTAGGCGATCGGCGCATCCGAGTGCTTCTCGAACGTGACCTCTTCCCATGAGGACCGGGTCGACAGCAACGCGCGCAGCAGCTTGTTATTCAGGGCATGCCCGGATTTGTAGCCGCTGAACTCGCCGATCAGGCTGTGACCGAGCAGGTACAGATCGCCAATTGCATCCAGGATCTTGTGCTTTACGAACTCATCTTCGTAGCGCAGTCCATCCTCGTTCAACACCCGTACATCATCCAGCACGATGGCGTTATCGAGATTGCCGCCGAGTGCCAGATTGCGCGAGCGCATCATCTCCAGGTCGCGCATGAAACCGAAGGTGCGGGCCCGGCTGATTTCCTTGAGGAAGGAAGTCGTCGAAAAATCCATCGAAGCGCGCTGCGCGTGCCGTTTGAAGATCGGATGATTGAACTCGATTTCGAAATTGACCTTGAAGCCGTCGAACGGTTCAAACATCGCCCACTTGTCGCCATCGGAAACCTTCAGCGACTCCATGATGCGGATGAAGCGTTTCGGAACCAGCTGCTCCTCGATGCCCGCCGACTGCAGCAGGAAGACGAAGTGACTGGCGCTGCCATCCATGATGGGCACTTCCGGCGCGCTGACCTCGACGACGGCATTGTCGATGCCAAGGCCCGCGAACGCGGACAGCAGATGTTCGACGGTGGCGACCCGGGCTTCACCGTTGACCAGCGTCGTTCCCAGCTGCGTGTCGCCGACATTTTCGGCGTGTGCGATCACCGTCGCGAATTCGCCAAGATCGGAGCGTCGAAAGAGAATCCCGGTGTCCGGTGCGGCGGGCCGCAGCGTCATCAGGATTTTTTTGCCGGTATGCAGCCCAACGCCCGAGGCGCGGATGGTGTTCTTCAGTGTGCGTTGTCCGACCATTAAGATTCTCAAGATGCCCGGACCCTGCGCATCCGTCGGACCCGTCATGCAACGGGCCCGCAGGTCCCTGTCGCCGGGCGCACAGTGCGCCCGGTGAATCCGGCACCCCTACCGTATCACAGCTGGAGGCATCGATCCGCTGCGTAGGTGGGGTGCGGGCCGCGCTCTATCAGTCAGCCTGACGCCGCAGAAACGCCGGAATATCCAGCAGGTCCTCGGAATCAGTATCCGGACGCAGGCCATCGCCGACCGCGCGCTGACGCTGATACGTGGGCTTGTCCAAGTCCGCGTAGTTCGGATTCATCGCCGGCTTCGCCCGCGTGACCACGCGCATCGGCGGGGCCTGGGCGTGGGCTTCGCGGCCCATCTCCCGACCCATCATGCCGGCCAGCGCATGGCCCGTCGGCGCCCGTGCCGCAACGGCCGGCCGGCCCAGGCCCGTCGCGACGACCGTAACGCGCACGACATCGGTCAGTTCCGGATCGATCACGGTGCCGACCACGACGGTCGCATCCTCTGAGGCAAACTGTTTCACGATGTTGCCAACTTCCTGGAACTCGCCGATCGACAGGTCCATGCCCGCCGTGACGTTGACCAGGATGCCGTGGGCACCGGCAAGATTGATGTCCTCGAGCAGCGGGGAGGACACGGCGGCTTCGGCGGCCGCGCGCGCGCGACCCTCGCCACTTGCCACCCCTGAACCCATCATCGCCATGCCGGTTTCAGCCATGACGGTACGCACGTCGGCAAAATCGACGTTGATGAGACCCGGACGCGTGATGAGTTCGGCAATGCCCTGCACGGCGCCCTGCAGCACCTGATTGGCCGCCTTGAACGCATCCAGCAGCGTGGTCTGCGCGCCGAGCACGGTCAGCAGCTTCTGGTTCGGAATGGTGATCAGCGAGTCGCAGTACTTGGCCAGTTCCGCCAGTCCGTGCTCGGCCACCAAGGAACGCTTGCCGCCCTCCATCTCAAACGGACGGGTCACCACGGCAACCGTGAGAATGCCCATCTCCTTGGCGACCTGCGCCACCACCGGAGCGGCGCCCGTGCCCGTACCACCGCCCATACCGGCGGTGATGAACAGCATGTCGCAGCCCTCGACCAGTTCAACGATGCGGTCGCGATCCTCCATCGCGGCCTGTCTTCCCACTTCCGGGTCGGCGCCGGCGCCGAGGCCCTTGGTCATATTGCAGCCGATCTGCAGTGCGGTCTTCACCTTGGAGTGCTTCAAGGCCTGTGCATCCGTGTTGATGCACATGAAGTCCACGCCGTCGATGCCCGTCGTCACCATGTGCGCGACAGCGTTACCGCCGCCACCGCCCACACCAATCACCTTGATTACGGCACTCTGGCTGTATGCGTCCATCAGTTCAAACATTGCTGGCTCCTTGATCCCCGTAGCGGTCTGTGCGAATTGAAAAAATCAGAAATTGCCCTGAAACCAGGACTTCATCCGGTCAATGGCGGACTTGCCACCCGAGCGGCGCCCGCGCGTGGAAGTCGTGTTGTCACGGCCGTAGAGCAGCAGCCCGACGCCCGTGGAATAAATCGGACTGCGCACGGCCTCGGCCAGGCCGGTGACGTGCTGCGGCAGTCCTAAGCGCACCGGCACGTGGAAAACCTCCTCGGCCAGCTCGATCGTGCCCTCCATGCGGGCGCTGCCACCCGTGAGCACGATGCCCGCCGCAATGGCCTCCTCGAAGCCGCTGCGGCGCAGTTCATCGCGTACCAGCCCAAACAGTTCCTCGTAGCGCGGCTCGACGATCTCCGCGAGGGTCTGGCGTGCCAGGCGGCGTGAGGGACGCTCGCCGACGCTGGGTACTTCAATGCTCTCGTCCGGGTTGGCCAGTTGCGAGAGTGCGCAGGCGTAGCGGACCTTGATGTCCTCGGCATACTGGGTGGGCGTGCGCATCGACACGGCGATGTCGTTGGTGACCTGGTCGCCGGCGATCGGAATCACCGCCGTGTGGCGGATGGCGCCACCGGTGAATACGGCAAGATCGGTAGTGCCACCGCCGATGTCGACCAGGCATACGCCCAGTTCGCGTTCATCCTCGGTCAGGACCGCGAAACTTGAAGCGAGCTGCTCGAGCACGATGTCGTCGACTTCCAGGCCGCAGCGCTGGATGCACTTCTCGATGTTCTGCGCCGCACTCTCCGCCCCGGTGACGATGTGCACCTTGGCTTCCAGGCGCACGCCTGACATGCCGATGGGATCACGGATGCCTTCCTGGCCGTCGATCACGTAGTCCTGTGGCAGCACGTGCAGGATTTTCTGGTCGGCCGGAATCGCCACCGCGCGCGCGGCGTCGATGACATGCTCGACATCGATGTGCGTGACTTCCCGGTCGCGGATGGCGACGACGCCGTGCGAGTTGAGGCTGCGTACATGGCTGCCGGCGATCCCCGCATACACGGAGTGGATCTGGCAGCCAGCCATCAGTTCAGCTTCCTCCACCGCCCGCTGGATGGACTGCACCGTGGATTCGATATTGACGACCACGCCTTTCTTCAGACCCCGGGAGGGTTGTGAGCCGACGCCGATCACCTCGATATTGCCGTCGGCGGTGACTTCACCCACCAGCGCGACGACTTTCGATGTGCCGATATCCAACCCGACGATCAGACTGCGGTCCGTACGCTTAGACATTGCGAGCATCGCCCCTGTGCTTGGCATCGCCCGCTCCGGCGCTGCGCCAGCCAATGGCAAAGCCATTCGCGTAACGCATGTCGACATAGGCGATATCAGTGGCGCGCTGCGCCACGATCCTGGCGGCCGTCACCACGAAAGTATTGAATCGTTCATCAAGGTGCTGACGGCCCAGACGCACCGTCACCCCGTCATCCAGGTCGAATTGCCAGGCGCCGCGCGCATCCAGCCGCAGCGCCGTGATGCGTACGTTCAGCTCCAGCAGGCGGTCGCGCATCGCCAGGTACCGCTGCACCACGCTGACCTGCGTGCCCTCCGGCCCGGACAGCTGCGGCAGTTCCAGCGGAATGTGCGTGGCGTCATGGGCGAACAGGTCACCGCGGATATTGAGCAAACCGTTCTCGCCCCAGCGGGCGGCCGCGACCTGCTCACCGATGGTCACCGTCAGGCCCCGCGGCCAATCGCGTTGCACACTGACGGTGTCGACCCAGGGCAGCAGCCGCACTGCGGCGCGCACCGTGGCCAGATCGACGCTCACCAGACCCTTGCCCGCGGCGCTTTCGCGCACGGCCCGCTCCACATCCATGGGCGCGACGCGCTCGAAGCGTCCGGCCACCGACACCGTCGTAATGGGTTGATTGAGGGCCCAGATCAGCAGCAGCAGCAGCGCCGCGACGCTGCCCAGACCCAGCGACCAACGGCCAAGCCGCGCCCAGGGGAGCGCCGGCAGTGACCAGCGCGCGGGCTGTTGCGCGCGGCGGCGACGGTTCTTCGGGCGCAGGTTGAACATCTAGGTCCCCGCCTTGATCGGCACACGGGTGAAACTGGATTCGAGGATGCGCCACACCAGTTCCTCGAAACTCACTCCGGCCGCTTTCGCCGCCATCGGCACCAGGCTGTGATCGGTCATGCCCGGCACCGTGTTGACCTCCAGCAGTTGCGGACGACCACTGCCGTCCATCATGAAGTCCGCGCGTCCCCAGCCGTCGGCACCCACCGCGGCAAATGCTGCGAGCCCCAGTGCCGCCAGATGCTCCTCGGCCGGTTTTGACAGGCCGGAGGGGCAGAAGTACTGGGTATCGTTGCGCAGGTACTTGGCCTCGTAGTCATAGAACGTCGTGGCCGGCTGGATGCGGATCGAAGGCAGCGCGCGATCATTGAGGATGGACACGGTGTACTCGGCACCCGAAATCCACGCCTCGGCCAGGACACTGTGGTCGACGGCGGCCGCAACGCGGTACGCGGATGCGAAGTCCTGTGCCCGCTCCACCTTGGACATGCCGACGCTGGATCCCTGGGTCGCAGGCTTCACGATCAAGGGCAATTTCAGTCTGGCGAGCGCCGCCTCCAGGTCCTGCTCGCCGGTGAGTTCCACATAGTCGCTGGTCGGAATGCCCGCCGCCTGCGCCAGCCGCTTGGTGCGCAGCTTGTCCATGCCGATCGCCGAACCCATCACACCGCTCCCGGTGTAGGGCAGGCCAAGACATTCGAGCGCACCCTGCAGCGTTCCGTCTTCACCGCCCGGACCATGCAGCGCGATCCAGACCCGATCCGCGCCGCTGGCCAGCAGTTCCGGCAGCAGCAGCTCGCGCGGATCAAAGCCAAACGCGGCGACGCCGCGCCGCTGTAGCGCGGCCAGCACAGCGGTACCGGTCTTGATCGAGACCTCCCGTTCCGTCGAGGTGCCGCCGAAGATGACGGCGACCCGCCCAAACTCTGCGGGGTTCTTGACGCTGCGCGCCGCCGATTTGTCCTGCCTGATGCGCATCAGAGCGTCTCTCCCAGGATGCGCACTTCGGGCTGCAGGGCAATGCCATGCGCCGCCTGCACCTGCGCCTGCACCTTGAGAACCAGCTGCTCCAGGTCGGCCGCCGTGGCCGCGCCATGATTGATGATGAAATTCGCATGTTTGAGCGACACGGACGCATCGCCCACGCGCAGACCCTTCAGTCCCGTCGTTTCGATCAGTCGCGCGGCGTGATCACCTGGCGGGTTCTTGAATACCGAGCCACAGCTCCACTCTCCGATGGGCTGGGATTGCCGGCGGCGCGCCAGCAGTTCGCGCACGGCCGAATCATCGATGCCGGGAGCGAGCGCGAAGCTCATGTGCGCGGCCGCGAACCATTCGTCGCTGCGGCTGGAACTCACATGCCGGTAGCTGACCGAGTACTCGCCCGCCACGCGGGTGTGCTGCTGGCCATGGCGGTCGAGGGTTTCCACCGACACCACGCAGTTCCAGGTTTCCCCGCCGAACGCGCCGGCGTTCATCGCCAGCGCACCGCCCAGGGTGCCGGGAATTCCGGCAAAGAATTCCGCGCCGCCCAGTTCCCACTGGATGCACTGGCGGGCAATGCGCGCGCACGGCACGCCGGCCTCGCCGTACACCGTGTTCGCATCGACGCGCTCCAGCCGCACCAGCGCATCCTGGGTGGCCACGACCACGCCGCGGATGCCGCCATCACGCACCAGCAGATTACTGCCCAGCCCCACGAAGTGGATGGGCATGCCCTCGGGCACCGTGCCGAGGAACTCGCGCAGATCCGCGCGATCCCGCGGCGTGAAGTAGATCTCGGCCGCACCCCCGGCGTGCCAGGAGGTGTGGCGACTCATCGGCTCATCGCGCCGCACGCGGGGCAGGAATTTCTCGGCCACCGGCATCATGTACGCACCTGCTGCGACAGCAGTGCCGGCAGTGCGTGCGAGACGGCGTTGATGTTGCCGGCGCCCATCGTCACCACCAGATCCCCGCCACGGATCATGCCCTGCAGGGCTTCACCCAAGGTCTCGACGTTCTCCACGAACACCGGCTCCACCTGCGCACGCGAGCGGACGGCGCGGCAGATGGCACGGCCGTCGGCGCCGGCGATCGGCGCTTCCCCCGCCGCGTAGACTTCGGTTACCAGCAGTACATCGGCCTGCGAGAGCACGCGCGCGAAATCATCGATGAGATCGCGCGTTCGCGTGTAGCGGTGCGGCTGGAATGCAAGCACCAGCCGGCGCCCCGGATAGCCCTGGCGCAGCGCCTCCAGAGTCGCCGCGACCTCGGTGGGGTGGTGACCGTAGTCGTCCACGATCGTCACGGTACCGGAGGCCAGCGTCACATCCCCGATATGCTGCAGCCGCCGATCGATGCCCTGGAAGGCGGCGAGTGCCCGCGCGATGGCGGCATCGTCTATCCCCAGCTCGGTCGCCACCGCGATCGCGGCCAATGCATTGCTGACATTGTGGATGCCGGGCAGATTCAAGGTGACCGTGAGGGCGGCGGCAGCGCCGGCGCGTGCCGCGGTTCCGCAGCGCACGACATCAAACTGGGTCTGCAGGCCATTGCGGCGCAGATTGGTGGCGCGCACATCGGCGGCCGCCGCCAGACCGTAGGTCATGATCGGACGACCGACGCGCGGCATCACGCTCGCGAGCGTCGCATCGTCAAGACACAGAATCGCCAGACCGTAGAACGGCAGGTTTTGCAGAAAATCCACGAAGCTTGATTTCAGCCGTTCGAAATCACCGTCGTGGGTGCCGAGGTGATCATTGTCGATGTTGGTGACAATAGCGATAAGCGGTTGCAGGTGCGTGAAGCTTGCGTCACTTTCATCGGCCTCGGCCACCAGATAGCGCCCCGAGCCCAGACGCGCATTGCTGTCCGCGCTCTTGAGGCGTCCACCGATCACAAAGGTCGGATCCGCGCCGCCCTCGGCGAGGATGCTCGCGACCAGACTCGTGGTCGTGGTCTTGCCATGCGTGCCAGCCACCGCGATCGAATAGCGGAAACGCATCAGCTCGCCCAGCATCTCGGCGCGCTGCACGACCGGAATGCGCGCCGCCAGCGCCGCCATGACTTCCGGATTGGCCGGCGGCACCGCGCTGGAGATCACCACCACGTCGGCGCCGTCGATATTGCGCTGCGCATGACCGATGGCGATCTGCGCACCCAGCTGT
>DATHOA010000094.1:0-2141 GCA_035485475.1 Steroidobacteraceae bacterium
GCGCGAGAAGCGCGCGTAGCGACCCGCGTCCTGCGTGAACAGGTCCCGCGTGTGCACGGCGCTCAGGCGTGATTCGTGGGCCGCGATCTCGCCCCAGATGGGTGTCAGAGGTCCGGGAGTGCTGGTCATGTGTAGAACTCCACGATGCTGTCGACGACGTATTGCAATTGTTCGGTGGTCAGTTCCGGATAGATGGGCAGCGCCACGGTCTCCCGGGCGGCTGCTTCCGAATGGGGAAAGGCGCCCGCGGCATGGCCGAGGTAGGCGAAGCATTGCTGCAGATGTAGTGGCACCGGGTAGTAGATCTCCGATCCGACCTGTCGTTCCGTCAGATGCTGACGCAGCGCATCGCGATTGGGCGCACGGATCACATACTGGTTGTAGATATGCCGACTTCCGGGTACGGCCGTGGGCGTGCGGACCTGAGCGCCCAGCTGCGCCCGGGCAAAGGCGCTGTCATAGAAGGCCGCATTGCGTTGGCGCGCGGCGGTCCAGGCGTCCAGGTGCGGCAGCTTCACATTCAGCACGGCCGCCTGGATTTCATCGATACGGAAATTGCCGCCGATCAGCGCGTGGTAGTACTTGGGCTTGCCGCCGTGGACCCGCAGCACGCTCATGCGTTCGGCGAGCCGCGCATCCTGGGTTACGCACATGCCGGCATCGCCAAAGGCGCCCAGGTTCTTGGTGGGGAAGAAGGACAGGCAGCCGATGTCCCCCAGGGCGCCCGCGCGGTGTCCCTGCGCATCCGCGGCACCGATGGCCTGCGCCGCATCCTCGATGACGCTCAGGCTGTGGCGGCGCGCCAGGCTCAGCAGTGGCTGCATATCCGCCACCTGGCCGTACAGGTGCACCGGCATCAGCGCCTTGATGATGCCGCCGGTGGCCTTGTTGGTCAGCGCCCCGCCGCGCACTTCGCAACCCCGGCTCAGGAAGGTCTCGACCGCGGCGGGGTCCAGGTTGAACGTCACCGGGTCGATGTCGCAGAAGGTCGGTCGCGCGCCGGTGCGCGCGATGGTGCCGGCGGTGGCAAAAAAGGTATACGGGCTGGTGATGACTTCGTGCTTTGGACCGATGTCCAGGGCCATCAACGCCAGCAGCAGCGCATCCGTGCCCGAGGAGACGCCGATGCCGAACTGGCACTGACTGTAGGCGGCGACATCCTTCTCGAGCTTCGTGACCTCGGCGCCGAGGATGAAGCCTTGGGAAGCGCAGACCCGTTCGATGGCCGCGAGCGCTTCGGTCTTCAGGCTGGCGTACTGCGGCTTCAGATCCAGCAGGGGGACTTGCATGGTGGACATCGTTATCGCGGTGGCAAAGCGTGGGCGCAAGTCTAATCGACTCGCACCCGGTTCACACATCAGTTGCCGGCCGCCATCTTCTGCCACAGACAGTGGCCCTTGCTGGCCTTGTCGATGAGTTCCAGGAAGGCCTCGTGTGCGCGCTCCTCATCGGCCGTGGCCGCAACGATACACAGGGGCTCGCTCGGCCGAATCAGGGGTCGGGTGGTGGCGCGCTCTTCGCGGCTTTGCGCCGAACCGCTCTCCCCCAGCCGCAGCGCAACCTGGCCCCCGGTCATGGCCAGGTACACCTCGCCGAGCAGCTGCGCGTCCAGCAGCGCGCCATGCAGTTGCCGTCCCGAATTATCGACGCTGTAACGCTTGCACAGCGCGTCCAGGCCATTGCGCTGTCCCGGGTGCATCTGGCGCGCCAGCGCCAGCGAGTCCACCACCGTGCACATCGAGGCCACGGTCAGCGGTTCGCCCGGCAGGCGCGCGAACTCCGCGTCCAGGAAGGCCACATCGAAGGCCGCATTGTGAATGATGAGTTCGGCGCCGCGCAGGAACTCCACCAGTTGCGCCGCGATCTGCGCAAATTTCGGCTCCGGCTCCAGCCGCGCGCGGGTGATGCCGTGCACCGCCACGGCACCCTCGTCGATATCGCGCTCGGGATTGAGGTATTGGTGGAAGTGCCGGCCCGTGGGTCGGCGGCTGACCAGTTCGAGGCAGCCGATTTCGATGATGCGATGGTCCTGCGCGGCATCAAGGCCGGTGGTTTCGGTATCGAGGATGATCTGACGCATTCGGTTACATCGCCTTCGGACGTTTAAGTTCAGCCTGCAGCGCATCGATGGCGAGGTTCGC
>DATHOA010000095.1:0-2253 GCA_035485475.1 Steroidobacteraceae bacterium
CTGGATACCTCCATTGCGAACGTATCCATTCCGGCAATATCCGGCGACCTCGGCGTCTCCCCGGACCAGGGCACCTGGGTCATCACGTCCTTCGGGGTTGCGAATGCGATCTCGGTGCCCCTGACCGGCTGGCTGACGCGGCGCTTCGGCCAGGTGCGGCTGTTCACGCTGTCCATTTTCCTGTTCGTGCTCGCCTCGTTCCTGTGTGGGCTCGCGCCCTCCATCGGCATGCTGATTTTGTTTCGCGTCATCCAAGGCGCGGTCGCCGGACCGATGATTCCGCTGTCGCAGTCATTGCTGATGTCGAGCTATCCGCCGGCCAAGCAGAGCACGGCGCTGGGACTTTGGTCGCTCACCAGCCTCACCGCGCCGGTGGCCGGCCCGCTGCTGGGGGGTTGGATCACCGACAACATTTCCTGGCCGTGGATCTTCTATATCAACGTGCCGATCGGCCTGTTCGCCGGCACCCTGACGTGGATACTGTATCGCCGGCGCGAGACTGCGACGCTGCGCGTGCCCATCGATGCGATCGGGCTGGCGCTGCTGGTGACCTGGGTCGGATCGCTGCAGATCATGCTGGACAAGGGCAAGGACCTCGACTGGTTCAGCTCCCCGCAGATCGTCTGCCTGGCGCTGATCGCGGTGGCGGCCTTTGTGTACTTTCTGATCTGGGAGATCCACGAGAAACACCCGATCGTCGATCTGTCGCTGTTCAAACTGCGCAACTTCTGGGTGGGTACGCTGTGCATGCTCTTGGCCTATGGCGTGTTCTTCGGCAACCTGGTGCTGTTGCCGCTGTGGCTGCAGCAGTACCTGGGCTACACCGCCACCAATGCCGGCATCATCCTGGCGCCGGTCGGCCTGCTGGCGGTCTTCGTCACGCCCTTCGTGGCCAAGCTCACCAACCGGGTGGATGTGCGGTTGATTGTGACGGTGTCGTTCACGATCTTCGCCATCGTCATGATCATGCGCTCGCATTTCAATACCGACGTGGATGTCAGGACACTGCTGATTCCGACCATCATCCAGGGCGCCGCCATGGCCAGCTTCTTTGTGCCGCTGGTGTCCTTGAGCGTTTCGGGCCTCTCCCCGGACCGCATTCCCAACGCCTCGGGACTGTTCAATTTTGCGCGTATTACCGCCGGATCCTTTGGTACTTCCATCTTCACGACCATCTGGGACCGTCGTGCCACACTGCACCATAGCCAGCTCATTGAGCATCTGACGCCCGACAGCCCCGCCACCGCCGCCGCCATGGCGGGTCTGCAGGCAAACGGACTCAACGGCCAGGCAGGCACCGCGGCCCTGAACCGCATCGTTGACGTCCAGGCCTTCATGCTGTCGGCCGATGATCTGTTCTACATCTCCGGATTGATCTTCCTGGCCCTGATCATGGTGATCTGGCTGGCCCGCCCGAACCGACCCGGATCCACAGGCCCCGCTGGCGCGTCGGCCGCCGCCGCCGCGCATTAGATCGTTCTGCGGTACGGCTGTCGCTATAATGCGAGCGGCCGCACGTGGGGGAGATTCAACTTGGACGGATCACTATCACCGGGCGCGGCGCGCCGGCTCATTCTCTGGAGCGCCATTGCGTTGTTGGTGGTGGCCGGCTATGCAGCCTTCGGCTTCTATGGCGTGCCGGCCCTGATTCGCTCGCAGGGTAGCTCCTTCGTCACCCAAAAGTACCAACGAACCCTGCAACTGGGCGAGATTCACTTCAATCCGTTCACCCTGGAACTGGATATTCGCAATTTTGCCTTCCCGGACGCCGATGGCAAACCCATGGTGGCGGCGCAGCGCCTGTACGTGAATCTGCAGCTGGCGAGCCTGTGGAATCGCGGCGCGACCTTCCAGGATATTCAATTGGAACAGCCGCAGGTCCACGCCCAATTGCGTGCCGATGGCTCACTCAATCTCGCCGATCTGGCCAAGCCATTCGCCAATGAGCCGCCCAAGCCGGCCTCCGCACCCCTGCGCCTGTTCCTGACTCGCCTGGCCGTGATCGGCGGGGAGTTCACCTTCGTGGACCTGGGACATCCGACCACGCTGCATGCTGAATTGCGGCCCGTGAATTTTGAGTTGCGGGACTTCAACACCGTCGGGAACGGTGGCAATGACTACACCCTGGCCGCCGCGACACCCGCGGGCGAGCAGTTCAACTGGTCTGGCACCCTCGAGGTGGCACCGGTAGCCTCCAAGGGCCGGTTCACCATCAAGACACTGCGGGTCACCACGCTCACCGGACTGGCTGGA
>DATHOA010000096.1:0-6998 GCA_035485475.1 Steroidobacteraceae bacterium
CAGGCGTTGTTCGTGCCAAGGCTTGTCGCCCTCCAGGAACTTGGTGGTTTGCAGATCAAGGATCGGCGGCTCAACCGTGTTGAGCGCGGCAAACATCCAGGTGATGGCGCGCGCCCGGGCATGCGCATCGTCAGGCAGAAGGCCTGCGCCGCGCTGCGCGATATGGAACACGATCGCGCCCGATTCGAACAGCGCGAGGTCGCCTTCTTCATAGGTCGGAATCTGCCCGAAAGGATGCAGCGCTCGATGCGCGGGTTCCTTCATCGCGGCGAACGACACCAGACGAACCTCGTAAGGTTGGCCCACTTCTTCGAGTGCCCAGCGCACGCGCGTGTCACGCGCCAGTCCCCGGCCGCGATCGGGTGAGCGTTCGAAGGCGGTAATCGTGGGGGTAATGGTCTTCTGCATGGGTCACTCTCCTTGCCTTGTATGAGCCTGCCGGCTTGCATCCGCACGTGGGCGTCCGCCGACACGCCGTCGCGGGTTTAGGGATGGGGTAGTCAGGTGCAACCTCGGTAGCAATCACATCAGCCAAGCCCTACCGTGGTCAACAATCGCACGAGGAATTCGGTTATGAAGATCGCGCTGCCGCTCACTTTTCTGTTATTGACGTGCACAGTCGGTGAGACGCTCTTTGCACAGGCGGGTTCCGAGCTGAAGCCGATCGCCTTCGCCACTTTGGACACCAACAAGGACGGCAAAATCTCCCTAAGTGAAGCCCGCGCCGACCCCGGTTTGTATGAGGCGTTCGCGATGCTCGACGTGAATCACGATGGCTACCTGACGCCGGCGGAGTTTCAGGCATGGCCGCGGGCCTTGAAGACCAAGGGCGCCGCCAGCGACCCGGCCACGACTCCCAGCGGGAGCGCCGGGGCACAGCACATGCCACCGCAATGACCGTGCGCGAGCCGTTACTCCTCAAACAGGAACACGGGCGCCGCGGGTTGTCTTTTTGGGCTGGGCCGCCTTTGCCAACTGCTTGAACATGAACTGGGGTGCGATGCGGCTCATCGCCTTCAGCACGTTGCTCAGACCGGGGCGAATTTCAAGCTTGCCCGCCTCGACGCCGTCGATCGCGCGCTTGGCGAGGATTCTCACGTCCATTGCCTTCTGATCCTTCATTTCATTGGCGAACTCGCCTCGCAGGAGCGGCGTCTCAACAGCGGGTGGGGCCAGCTCAATCACGGTAACGGATGTGCCGTCGAGCTGCGCACGCAGGGACTGGGTGAATGAATGGATCGCGGCCTTCGTGGCGCAATAGACCGGAGAGGCGGGAAAAGGGATAAAGGCCAGCCCGGAGGAGACGTTGACGAGCAGCGCGCCCTGACGGCTCAGGAGATGCGGCAGGAACTGCTGCACCATGCGCACCGGTCCGCTCAAATTGATCTCAATTTCGCGCGTCACATCGTTCAGGTCGCGATCTTGACTTAGCTTCAGGTTGCGCATGATGCCGGCATTGTTGACGAGGGTGTCGAGCGCCGGAAATTGCGCGAGCACGAGATCGTGCAGCGTGGTTATCGCGTTCGGATTGCTGACATCGCTCTTGAAGACATGGACGGCGGGTAGTGCGCGCCTGGTGGCATCAATTTTCTCCGGGTCGCGGCCAGTAACAATCACGGTGTTGCCACGCTCAAGAAGTTGCTTCGCCAGCTCAAGGCCAATGCCGCTGGTTCCGCCGGTGATCAGAACCGTTCGGTTCTCAAGTTGCATGTTCGACGCCTTGCGCTTGATTGATTACGAGCATCCTAGTCGCTACACTCTCCAAACGAAAGAAGGCACTACAAAGTGCTATACACACCTAAAGGAGAGCGTGCATGCCAAGGTTTTCGCGGTTCACCGCGGAGCAGATTGCGAGGGCAAAGGCCTACGCCGCCCAAAGGCCCCCGGACGATCTCGATCCCAAGATCGAAGCCCTGGTCAACGACTTGATTGGCCGTGTAGCCGACAAGTGGACGATGCTGGTTCTTGAGGTGTTGGCCGAAAAGGGGGAACTGCGATTTACGCGCCTGTGCGAATTCGTCGAAGGTATCAGCCAAAAAATGCTCACGCAGACCCTGCGCCAGATGGAACGCGATGGCCTGATTACGCGGACCGTCCATCCGGTGGTGCCGCCGAAGGTTGAATACAAACTTACGAATCTCGGTCTGAGTCTTGGTGCGGCCTTTTGTGGGGTATGGGTCTGGGCCGCGGAGAATCTCAATGACGTTGAACGCGCCCGGCGCAAATTCGACAAATTGACTGGAAAAGTCTGACTCGCCGTAAGACCGATGCAGGGCTATCCGCAGTCCTTCAATGACGCAGGGCCGGTTAAAGCCGCTGGCGCGGCGCTTCCTGAGCGGATGAAATCGACGAAGGCGCGCAGCGGGGCGGGCAGATAGCGACGGCTCGGATAGTAGAGAAATGGCCCGGAGAATCGTTGCCACCAAGGTTCCAGCACGGGCTGCAGGGCACCGCTGTCGAGAAACGGGCGCAGCCAATCCTCGAACAGATAGATGATGCCGCTGCCGGCGACCGCGGCATCGACAACGAGGTCGGTTGCGGCACCCACACGGACGATGAGCGGACCGGTCGGCTCCAGCTTCACGACCTCCCCGTTGCGCTCGAACTCCCATGAGGTCATCGCGCCGCTCGCGAACCGACCACGCAAGCAGGCATGAGCGAGCAGGTCGCGCGGATGGTTGATGCGGCCGCTGCGGTCGAGATACGACGGCGCCGCGGCGGCGGCGAAGCGCTGCTCACGCGGGCCGATGGGAATGGCGACCATGTCCTGCTCGAGCCGTTCCTCGTAACGGATCCCCGCGTCGCAGCCGGCGGCGAGCATGTCGACGAAGCTGTCCTCGGCGATCACTTCGAGGCAGATGTCAGGATAGGCGGCGAGAAACGGCGGCACGATTCGGGGCAGGACGAGGCGCGCGGCACTGACCGGCACATTCAGTCGCAGCGTACCGGCCGGTCGATCACGGAAGTTGTTGACCACATCCAACGCCGATTCGACCGCCAGCAGTGCCGGAGCGAGCTGGGCGAGAAGCCGCGTCCCGGCCTCCGTTGGCGCGATGCTGCGCGTGGTGCGGTTGAGCAGGCGGATGCCAAGCTGGGCCTCGAGCCTTCGTACGGCTTCGCTAAAGCTGGAGGCGCTGCGGCCGCTTGCCCGTCCGGCCTCGCGAAAGCCGCCGGAGCGCGCTACCGCAACAAAAGCCGTCAGGTCACCCAGCTCAGCGCTCATCGTTCGATTTTCCGAACACCTTGTGCAGATTAGACCGGATTATCACACAGACAGGTTCTGTGTACATTCGCGGGCACTCGACCGGGTACTCGATAAGGAGCTACGACCATGACGAATACAAGCAAAGCCGGAACGTTCGGCCTAGCCGCGCGCACCGTGAACCGGCTGGGATACGGCGCGATGCAGCTGGCCGGCCCGGGAGTGTTTGGGCCGCCGAAAGATCGGCAAGCAGCAGTGGCCGTGCTGCGCGAGGCAGTCGCGAGCGGCGTCAATCACATTGACACGAGCGACTTCTACGGACCGCATGTCACGAATCAGATCATCCGCGAAGCGCTTCACCCGTACGCCCGCGACTTGGTGATCGTCACCAAGCTCGGTGCACGGCGCGGAACGGACGGCTCGTGGAACCCGGCGTTCTCGGTGCAGGACCTGACGAGCGCGGTGCATGAGAACCTTCGCAACCTGGGCCTGGACGCACTCGAGGTCGTCAACCTGCGCGTCATGTTCGACGTCCACGGCCCCGCCGAGGGTTCCATCGAAGCACCGCTCGCCGCGCTGGCGAAGCTGCAGCGCGAAGGGCTCGTCCGCCACATCGGCCTCAGCAACGTGACCCGCAAGCAGATCGACGAAGGCCGCGGCATCGCGGACATCGTCTGCGTGCAGAATTACTACAATATCGCCCACCGGGACGACGACGCCTTGATCGACGAGCTCGCCGCCGATGGCATCCCGTATGTGCCGTACTTCCCACTCGGCGGCTTCACGCCGTTGCAGTCGACAGCGCTCTCGGACGTCGCGAAGAGCCTCGATGCCACCCCGATGCAGGTGGCGCTTGCGTGGCTGCTGCAGCGCGCACCGAATATCCTGTTGATTCCGGGCACCTCGTCGGTGTCACATCTGCGCGAAAACCTGGCTGCGGCCAGCCTGCAGCTACCGAGCGACGAGCGGGCCGTGCTGGATCAGATCGCGAGCGCCTAACGGTCCATTGCCGGGGCGCGGCGCCGCGTCTTGACGGCAAGTTCGCAGCCCAGCCAGAACGCCAGCGCCACCGGGATTGTCTGGCGAAAATCGGGTGGCGTGAATATTGCCGCCAGCAGGCAAAAGCCGAGCAGGGTGACCAGGTGATGCCAGCTGAACCGGCGGCCGGCCCCCGGGGACCGGGCCGCGGGTTCCACTTCACCTTCACGCAGAGCGGTGACGGGCAGATCGAAAACCGCGGCGATTGCGCCGGCCGACTCATATGATGCGGAGCCGGTCGATTCGATGCGCTGAATGGTGCGCAGCGCGAGACCCGTGACGCCCGCGAGATGTTCCTGGCTCCAGGCCCGCTTTTCGCGCTCCTGGCGAATGACGGCTGATTTGAGTTTCATATCCATCCCGAGCACTCCCTTCACGTGGAATGCACCACGCTAACGGGAGCAGTGACCAACGGCTGCGATAACATTGCGCCATCCTTACGTAATATACCCGCCACACCAGCTGAGGACACCGTTATGCACCGTTCCCGCCTCTGCGCCATCCTGATCGACTGCAAGGATTCCGACATAAACGAGGCTGCGGGCTTCTGGAGTCGGGCGCTGGGTTGCGCGATAGACGCCGGACACCCAGGCACAGCCGGAAATTACTGCATGCTGGAGACTCCGCCCGATGAACCCATCGTGCAGATCCAGCGTGTGGACCATGAGAGCCGCGTACACCTCGATATAGAGAGCGACGACATCCCCGCGGAAGTCGCGCGCCTTGAGGCGCTGGGCGCGAAGGTCGTGAATCGCCTGGAGCGTTGGGTAGTCATGGAGGCGCCAACCGGGCAGCGCTTCTGCGTCGTTCGCGTACAACGACCTGGATTCCCCAAGAACGCAAATAGTTGGGCGTAGCCGAATTAACAATCATCCATTAATTTCGAATGAGCGCGCGTGGCGACTGCACGAGTGTTTGACAACGGAGTAGTCTCAACTACCAGTGTAGTCGGAGAACTGCCATGCTTAACCGAGTGAAACAGATCACGAGTTTCGCCATTCTCCTCGGCGCTGCGGCGCTCATTGGGTGCGCCACGCAGATTCCGACCACGGCCCAGTGGGGCATTTCGAAGGGGTTTCAACGAGTCGATCTGAAGGGCAGTGAGTATTACTGTCGACTTGAGCCGACGAGCTCGAATTCGAGCAACGTGAACTGTCTCACGTACCTTCAGCTTCGCAACCTGCGGATTGACACTGAGGAGGCAATGGTCGCTCGCAGTTATCCTCTCAACTACAACTCCCCACAATGAACGCGTGAAACGCGTCCTTTCTAAGGTGAGCGGGCCCGCGAGAAGGTGAACTCAACCTTCTTCACTTCCTTGCCGGCGTTGTCGTATCCCAGAACCGTCGTGACATGACGATCGCGGCTTATGTTTTTCAGCACAACCTTGTAGGGACTGTGCGACACGCCGGCAGTGTACTCATCGAGCTCGCCGTATAGTGCGCTGACCGGTTGATTCGGTCCGGAGGTCGGACCGCGTGACAGCAGCATCGAGTTGTCGAGGGATTCGACGGCGACTTCGACGATGTTCCTGGCGTAGCTGTCGTACCCCAGGATTGTGAATTCCTCATACGGAAAGCCGAGCATTTGCCCGGTCAAATGACAGCCCATCCAGCGTCCGCTTATGACCCAGGAATATTCGGCTTTGCCCTTGGAGTGCTGTGCGGGTTTGGATCCGTCTGACAACACGATGTCCACATCCCAGCTGCCCGACAAGGCGCCCAGCGCGGCTTGCTGCGGTCCGAGGGCCATTGCCTCGGCAGCCCCGGATCGCGACGGCGCAGTGTCGGCAGGTTGGGATTGAGCGTGTGTCGTGAGGGCACTGAGTGCCAAGCCTGCACACAGAATGCACTTGACCAAGCTGTAGCGTCTGTCCACGAAGTCCCCCTGGCGAGTTTGAAACTCTCTGGTATGCATAGCATTTTGGCGGATGTTACATCGAGCCCGTCCGACCAACTTGATGTTTCTTGCTATTCTCGCCAGGAAATTGCCTCAGGTCGCTATGTCTTTGACCGCACGGGGTAGAGCGCGAACCGCGAACTGGGCCACACTTCCGTCTACCACATTCTTATCGGTGCCGGGATCGAGCTAAACTGGCCGCCACCAGCAAGATGCAGGACCGGCTGTCATGGTGAGTGCGGTCTCAGGATCCACAGCGGCGCTTCAGGGTCAGATCCAACGTGATCAATTGGACCTGAACGATTGGGTCACCTGCGTGTCCGCAAAAACCCCCAAAGGCCAGGCAGAGATTCAGAAGTTCTCCGGCGAAATAAGCGCGGCGCAGGAGCGGCTCGCCAGAATCGAGGCGAGTAAGTCCGGTACGCCAAATACCGCTTCCGCGTCAGCCCCGGCCCATTCAGGGGCGCTGGATGGGCGCGACCACGGCGGGTACGTCGACGTGTGGGCGTAGAACGCCCGACGGGCACGTGTGGTCAGTGGCCCACCCACACCTGATGCCGCGCGAACTCAGTAACAACCCCCTGATCGAGAGACGCGAGCAAGCACCCCAGCCGCGTTGATCCCACGAGTAAGTAATCTCGCACCGTTGCCCCGAGTACGGCTCCAGACAGCAGAATCGGTGGCTCAATCCAGGTCCCCGTTTCGCGCCAGGACGCGACCACGTCTTCGCGTTCGTGAATGACGTCATTATCGACCATGTCGCGGTAGGCCTCATCGACGGCCTCCTGAAACGCCCGGTCCACGCAGATCTGGCGCAGGTCGACACCGGAACGGTCCTCCTTCTCCCATCGGACCTGGC
>DATHOA010000097.1:0-2668 GCA_035485475.1 Steroidobacteraceae bacterium
GATCAGCACTGCATCGCCGGCGCGGCGGGAGCACCGCAGGCGCGCTCGCACTGACCGCACTCTTTACCTTCGGAATCACGGCGGCTGCGGATTTGCCCAGCGCGCCTGCCGGGACCCTGAATCAGATCACGGTGCACGGCCAGAGTCTGGTCGGCAACCTGTCGGGTGACTCAGCCGATCGAGCGGTTTTCGTGTACCTGCCGCCCAGCTATACAGTGGCGAAATCGCGCCGCTATCCCGTTCTCTATGACCTGCATGGCTATAGTTTGACGGCGGAGCGCTGGGTCGGCATTTTGAAAGCCCGCGAGGCCATCGATCGGGCCATCGCCTCGGGCAAGGTCCGCGAGATGATCGTGGTCTTCCCGGATGCCATGAGCGCACACAACGGTTCGATGTATTCCAGCTCCGTGACCACGGGCGACTGGGAGACATTCATTGCCCACGATCTGGTGAGCTACATCGATAGCCACTATCGAACCCGGGCGAAGCGCGACTCCCGTGGCCTCTCCGGCCACTCGATGGGCGGCTACGGTGCCTTCCGCATCGGGATGAAGCGTCCGGAGGTCTTTGCCGTGCTGTATCCGATGAGTTCCTGCTGTCTTTCGCCACGAGGTGTAACGCCTGCCGATCCGGCGATCGAGCAGATCAAGAGCGGTGAAGAGGCGGCGAAATTGCAGATGGGTGCGCGTACCACGCTTGCCGCTTCGGCGGCCTGGGCGCCGGATCCGCAGAATCCGCCGTTCTTTCTGGACCTGCCCACCAAGGCCGGGATGCCCGATCCGAGCGTGATCGCACGCTACGCGGCGAACTCACCGCACGCGATGCTGCCGCAGTATGTGACCAACCTGAAGAAATATCGCGCCATCCAGATGGATGTCGGCCTGCAGGACACGCTGCTGCGGGACAACAAGGAAATGGATCGGCTGCTCACGGAATTCTCCATTCCGCATAGCTATGAGACCTACGAGGGGGATCATGTGAATCATATTCCGGAGCGATTTGAACAGAACGTCTTGCCGTTCTTTTCCGAACACCTGGAATTTGGCGCCGGAAAGTAGGCGTTAGGACGGACTGACAGCATCGGGTTTGCATCGGGTATAAGCTAAGCCACCTCAGATTGGGAGCGCTACCATGCCGAACCGGATGCGAAGTGTCCTCGTGACCCCGGCGCTGCTGTGCGTGCTCGGGCTGTCCGCCGCGGCAGCCGCGCAGGATGCTGCTACTTTCGATCCCGACGGCACCGCGCATATCACACGCGTGGTTCCGGAGCCTGCCCTGGTCAGCAAGGAGGCGCGCGCCTGGTTGGATTCGCTCACGCACATGAATCGCAAGCCGCAGAGCCTGCAGGAGCGACGCGCGTCGACCGATGAATGGCGGGCGCAGGATTCGGCCGAAGCCTTGAAGCACTATCCGGTCAGCATCCACTCGACGCTGCTTGGCGACGTTCCGGTCGATGAAATCACGCCGCTGAAGATGCCGGCCGAGAACCGCAATCGGGTCTTCATCAACCTGCACGGCGGCGGTTTCAACGCCGATTCCGGATCGCGCATTGAAGGCGACCCGATCGCGAACCTGGCGCATACCGAAGTCGTGTCCGTTTACTACCGGTTGGCGCCGGAACATCCCTTCCCGGCGGCCGTCGATGACGTGATCGCGGTCTATCAGGCGCTGCTCAAGACCCATGCGCCAAAGAACATTGCGATCTATGGCACCTCCGCCGGCGCAATCCTCACCGGCGAAGTCGCGGTGAAGCTCAAGCAATTGCAGCTGCCCCTGCCGGCAGCCCTGGGAGTGTTCTCGGGCGGAGGTGACTTCAGTCGCGTCGGTGACTCAAGACAGCTGTTCGCGTTGGACGGGTTACCGGGCAACCTGCAGCCCACCGACGCCGCGAACCTGCCTGATGTGGAGTATGTGGGTCACACCAGCCGGCGCGATCCGGTCCTGTCGCCGCTGTTCGCCGATCTGAGCGGGCTGCCGCCCACTTTGCTTGTCACCAGCACGCGCGACATGCTGCTTGGAGATACCACGACGCTGCACCGCGCCCTGCTGCGTCAGGGCGTGGATGCACGGCTGGTGGTGTTCGAGGCTTTACCGCATGCCTTCTGGTACCACTTTGAGTTTCCCGAGACCCGCGAGGCCCTGGAGCTGATGGCGCACTTTCTCGACAGCACGGTCGGGCACTAGGGGCCGGCGCCATGGCTGGCCGCCGCTCGCGCGTCCTGGGCCGCTGTGCGCTCTGCCTCGCGCTGGGTCTGGCAGCGCCTGGCGCATTTGCGGCGACCGCCAGGCCGCCAATCGCAGGCGTCTCGCATATCGCCGTTTATGCATCCGATCCCGCCGCGACCGAGCGCTTCTATGTTCATGACTTGGGCGCAACCCGGGGCACGGACCCGGAAAACAGACGCGGCGTGCGTTACTACTTCAGCCCCCTGCAGTTCGTCGAGGTACTGCCACTGCCAAATGGACCGCCATCCATCAATCGCCTCGACCACATCGCCTTCGCGACACCCGACGCTGAGGGGATGCGCCGCCATCTCGCCAACGCGGGCATTCAGGTGCCGGCTGCCATCACCACGACGCCCGAGGACAGCTGGTTCGAGGTGCAGGATCCGGAAGGTAATCGGATCCAGTTCGTGCAGTCTCGCAGCGCGCCCACTATCGGACTTTC
>DATHOA010000098.1:0-4570 GCA_035485475.1 Steroidobacteraceae bacterium
CTTCCATGGCGAAGCGGCGCTCACAGGCTGGAAGAAGGTGGTGGACGAGGTTCACGCGGCAGGTGGGCGCATCGCGCCGCAGCTGGTTCATGTAGGACATAAGCTCTCGAACGCGACACCTAATTGGACACCATCCGCGCCCTATGAAAGTCCCTCAGGGTTTTCAGTGACAGCCGAGCGCATCAGTCAGCCGATGAGCGAATCTGATGTGGCCAATGCCATCCACGCCTTCGCGCGCGCAGCGTCCGATGCCGAGCGGCTCGGGTTCGACGGAATAGAGCTGATGGGCGCGCACGGCTACCTCATCAATCAGTTCTTCTATGACCATCTCAACTTGCGGAACGACGGATATGGGGGCTCGACGCTCGTCGAACGCTCTCGCTTCGCAGTCGAGATTCTGAAGGCAGTCCGGTCGGTGGTCACCCCCGGCTTCCCGGTGATTCTTCGCCTTTCCCAGTGGAAGCCAAAGGACTTCAGTGCGCGGCTTGCCGAGACCCCGCAGGCGCTCGAACAATGGCTTTCCGTACTCGTCGAAGCTGGTGCGGACGCCTTGCATCTCTCGCAGCCGAAATTCTGGCAACCCGCTTTCCCTGAGATCGATGGGGATCTGAACCTTGCCGGCTGGGCGAAGAAGCTCACGGGGGTCACCGCGATAACAGTCGGCGCGGTCGGCCTGTCCGGTGACGTGTATGAATCCTTACGGGGCAAGAGCACCCAATCCACACCGCTGAACGGACTGCTCGCGCGGCTGGAGCGCGGCGAGTTCGATCTGGTGGCAGTCGGACGCGCGTTGCTCCAGGACCCTGCCTGGCTTGAGAAGGTGCGGCAAAATCACGTCGACCAGATTGCCGACTTCACGCCGGCCGCGTTTGCCACCCTGTGCTAGTCACCTTGGGCGCGGTCGGTCCGCGCTGGCGGCCGTCGCGGAGGACTGCCGCCAAATTGGCCCTCGGGGCCAGCTGGAGCCCGTTCAAGTGATTGAACGTAAAGGGTTATCCGGGCGTACACATTCCTCATAATGCCGGGGTCGAGGTTCGATTTCCCTTTCCACCAGTGGCATATCTGGCTACGCCCCGGCTCATAACGGCCGAATACTGTGTTTATATCCAGCACACCACCTGCGCTTCCGGCTCGGATCAAGCTCAAAATCGCATCCCTGAGAACTAAAAGTGTTGTGCATTCAACAAGCCGGATCTCTCCTCCCCACGTCCTACAATCTGACCTCGGAAGGCATGATCTGGCTGGCGGCGCCGGTGGGGCCGTACCCGCTATAGTCATCGGACGATGCTTCCTCCAACATCGTTGCTAGGCAGGAATATGATGCGGTTAATGACTCAGTTAAGGCCCGCTTCCCAGGGGATGTTCCTCCTCGCGGGGGCCATCATTTTCGCGCAAGCCGCCGTGGCCCATGACGGGAGCGTGGACAGTGCAGCGCTGATCGACAAGTACTGCGCCGTCTGTCACAACTCCACCGACTATGCCGGCGGCGTCGATTTGGAATTCGCCGATGCCACCAGCATCGGCGAAAGACCGCAGGTCGGTGAGAAAATGATCAAACGCCTGCGCGCCGGCATGATGCCGCCGGCGGGTAAGGAGCGCCCCGACTACGATAGCGTGCAGAAGCTGGCGCAGAGTGTGGAAGAGAGCATCGACAAGAATGCCATCGCCAAGGGTCCCCATCCGCTGGCGCCGGGCCTGCATCGCCTCAACCGCACCGAATACACCAACGCGATCCGCGATCTGTTGACGCTCGACATCGATGCCGCCAAGTTCCTGCCGTCCGACGACTCCAGTCACGGCTTCGACAACATGGCCGGCACGCTGACCACGTCGCCGGCGTTGATGGAGGCGTATCTGTCGGCTGCGGGCAACATCAGCCGTCTGGCCATCGGCACCGAAACGGCGCCGACACTGGCTGTGTTCGACGCGCCGCACGACACCAGCCAGAACGAATACGTCGAAGGCCTGCCGTTCGGCACCCGTGGCGGCATGCTGATCGAACACGAATTCCCCGCCGACGGCGAGTACACGCTTACCGTGAAGGGCATGACCGGTTACTTCACCGCGGTACTCGGCAACGTCAAAGGCGAAAAGTTGGAAGTCACCGTCGATGGCAAACGCGTGTACCTGTACGACTGGGACAAAGAAATCGCCACCAAACGCAGTGATGGCGGCAAGACGCCGGCCCTGCCGATCAAGGCTGGCTTTCACCGCATCGGCGTGGCGTTCCTCGCCACCAGCGATCTGCCCGACACCGCAATCGACAAATCATTCCAGCGCACGATGAACTCGCCCGGCTCGATTTCCGGTTACACGTTCTACCCGCACGTGGGCCAAGTGTTCATCGAAGGCCCGTACAAGGGCACGCCGGCCACCGATACGCAAAGCCGACGCACGATTTTCGAGTGCTACCCGAAGAAGGTCAGCGAGGAAGCCGACTGCGCACACAAGATCATCACTGCATTGACGACGAAGGCCTTCCGCCGTCCGGCCAGCGACGCCGACCTCAGGGTAATGACCGCTTTCTATCGTAACGGACGTGAACAGGGCGGCAAATTCGACAGCGGCATCGAAGCGGTGATCCAGCGCATCCTGACTGATCCGGATTTCATTTACCGCGCCGAGATCGAGCCGGCCAAAGTAGCGGCAGGCACTCCCTACCGGATCAGCGATCTCGAACTGGCATCGCGTCTGTCGTTCTTCCTGTGGAGCAGCATCCCTGACACGGAGCTGATCAATCTCGCCTCCGCCAACAAGCTGCATGAGCCGAAAATACTCAAACAGCAGGTCGACCGCATGATCGCCGATCCGCGTTCGCAGGCGCTGGTGGATAATTTCACCGGCCAGTGGCTGAATATCCGCGGCATCGCCGCCAGCGAGCCGGCGGTGAACCTGTTCCCCGATTTCGACAGCACGCTGCGCGATGCCTTCAAGACCGAAGTCGAACTGTTCTTCGCCAGCATCATCCAGGAAGATCGCAGCGTGGATGATTTGCTGACGGCGGACTACACCTTCGTCAATGAGCGACTCGCCAAACACTACGGCATCCCCGGTGTCTACGGCCCGCAGTTCCGTCGCGTCCAACTGGGGCCCGATCAGGACATGCGCAGAGGGCTCCTGGGCAAGGGTGCGCTGATGACCATTACGTCTGAGGCGGCGCGTACCTCGCCGGTGAAGCGGGGCAAATGGTTCCTGCAGACCTTCTTCGGCGTAAGTCCGCCGGATCCGCCGCCTGGCGTGGTGATCAAATTGGACCAGGTAACCGGTGAGACTCCGAAGACCATGCGTGCGCGCCTGCAGATCCACAGCACCAACCCGACCTGCGCCACCTGTCACAAGATGTTCGAGCCGCTGGGGCTTGCGATGGAAAACTTCGACCCCGTGGGCGAGTGGCGCACGATTGAAGTGGGCACCCCGATCGACCCGCTCGGCATCGTCACCGACGGCACCCGCGTCGAAGGCGTCAAGGGTCTGCGCGACCTCGCGGTACGCAAGCAGGAGATGTTCGTGGAAGTCGTGACCAAGAACCTGCTGACCTATGCCATCGGTCGTGGCCTCGATTACAACGATATGCCACTGGTCCGTTCGCTGACGCACAATGCGGCGAAGGACAACTACAAATTTTCGTCGCTGATCATGGGTGTGGTCCAAAGTCCAGCCTTCACCATGAACATGAAATCAGCCCCAGTTTCGCTGTCCGCCGCAAATTCGACGAAGGGGGAATAAACCCGTGTTCATTACCAAAAAGCACATCAGCCGTCGCGCCGTGTTGCGCGGAGTCGGCACCGCGCTTGCCCTTCCTCTGCTGGATGCCATGCTCCCCGCCATGACGGCACAGGCAAAGACTGCGGCGAACACACCGCCGCGTTTCTTTGGCGGCTTCGTGCCACACGGCGCGGCGCCCGGCTACTGGATCCCCGAGAAAGTCGGTGCATTGCCTGACGAACTGCCGTTCAACTGGAAACCGATGGAGCCGTTCCGCAAGCACCTGAATATTCTGACCGGTCTGCATTCGCGCTCGTCCGAGCCGCCTCCGGGTGAAACCGGTGCCGACCACTGGGTCGCTGCCGCGTTCCTGTGCGCGCAGAAACCGCGCAAGACCTCCGGCGCCGACGTTTACGCCGGCCAGACCATCGACCAGGTCATCGCCGCCAAGTACGGGCAGGAAACGCTGCTGCCGTCGGTGGAAATTTCGGTGGAGGACCCGGGTTCGGGTTCGAGCAACTGCGGCGAAGGCTACAGCTGCGTCTATACCAACACGATCGCGTGGGCATCGCCGACCACGCCGTTGCCGATGGAACTGAACCCGCAGGTCGTATTCGAGCGCATGTTCGGCAGCGGCAGCACCGCGGAGCAACGCGTGCAGCGCCGCGAGCGCAACCAGAGCATCCTCGATTCGGTGAACGACAAGATCAAAGGCATGCGCTCTGAGATCAGTGTGCCGGACCGTGCACGTCTGGATGCCTTCACCGACAACGTGCGCGAAATCGAGCGCCGCATGCAGATCGCCGCCAAAGCGACCAATGCCGCACCGGATGGCTTCGCAGTGCCCCCGGGCATTCCGCAGTCG
>DATHOA010000099.1:0-27575 GCA_035485475.1 Steroidobacteraceae bacterium
GTTCACAAGTCGAATACGCCCGAGCAGATAGAAAAATGGTAGCCCAATCACACCGCCGAGCAGCAGGGAGATCACATAGATAAGGAAAGCTCCGTAAAGGGCCGAGGTGACATCTGGTGAAGCGCTGCCGGTGTAGAAAGCAGGAACCAGCGTGGGCACCAAGGGCGCGGTGAACAAGCCCATCGTCGCCGCAGCATTCTGAGTTGAGAATCGAGCCATATTGCAGTGTATGGCTGCCGATTGCTCAAGCGACATCCCTCAAAAGAGGGAGTATTTCCTGCCCAGAACGTCGCGATCGAACACCTCGGTGCCCTTATATGAAGCCGGCTGATTCGACCCGCGGAAATGCGCCGCCCTTCACCCGGGGCCGCCTGCATCCCGACTATGCCGCCGGCCCTTCAGTCGACTCCGATCATCACGTTGGAGGCTTTGATAATCGCATAGACTTTGGCACCGCGCTTAAGGTCTAGTTTTTCCGCGGACGTTTTGGTGATGACCGACACCACCTCGATGCCGGGTGCCAATTCGACCACGACTTCGGTATCGACCGCTCCCGGTGTCACCGCTTTGACGGTGGCCGGCAGGACATTGCGTGCACTCAATTTCATGGCATCTTCCTCTTGTGACTCGCATGGAAAAGCTGATCGACCATCCATTCGACGTTACCAGATCGTTGCGACTTGGTTGGTAGTATGGATTTGACGGGCAGCTCCACTGGAACTTAATTATTTCATGTTGCGACAGGCAGGAGAACTCGACTCACGCGCAGTGCAAGGTTCTATGTGGTGGTCGTAGCTGAACACACGACTGAGGACCCAGGTTCCGTTGTGGTACTTCCAAAGCTGCGCAAACTTTGAGAACGCCTCGCAGTTTCCGGTGAGCAAGACGCAAAAGCGATCCGCACCGGTCTCGAGAGCCCCATAGCCGGCTATTGGATACACTTCTAATGTTCCGGGAACGAGCACCCGGCGTAGCTTCCCGCAGATATTATTTTTTATGCTCTCGACCAGCTTGGGGCGCCCGACCGTCAAGCCGCCACTGTCGTGATAAAACTCAATATCGGGCGCGATATAGCGGGCGAATGACACCAGATCGCAATTGTTGTAGGCAGCGAAAAGGTTGGTATCGAGCTCCGTGACGGTGCCGGTGAGCTGCTTACCAGTTGGCATCCGCAAAGACTCGGCGTCGCCGGGACGCCCCGGTGATGCAAGTACCAGGCCGATGCAAAGGAAGCAGGCAATTCGGACAGGCAGTTTTCTCATCGGCATGCGGGTGCTCCTCGAACTTGGGGATGCAGTGTCACCACTCGCGATCACTGCCCATACCTATATACGCCGCATAGCAGGCCAGAAGCGATCGATTCAGGCATTCGGGGATTGGGATATGCTGCCTGTACGTGGAATATGAAGCATGTTGCGAATCTGCTCATGTCTACTCTGATCGCCTTTGCGCTCCCGGCATGTCACGCACAGGAGTCCAGCGGTCTGGGCACGGATGTTGCTCCTGCAGCTCAGGACTTGGAGTTTCGTAGCGCGGGCGTAACTCTCTCAGGTACTTTGTTGTTGCCGTCGAACATGATCGCTGCAGTTGTTCTGGTGCACGGATCGGGAAAGCACACGCGCAATATTTCGTTCGCCCAGGCGCTGGCCCGAAGTGGCGTCGCAACTTTGACGTACGACAAGCGTGGAGTGGGCAAGTCGGGAGAATCTCGATCTGCTGGCAGGGGACGCCGCTGCGGCAGTCAAAGAGTTGATTCGCTGCGCAAGCTGTCGATCCCGGGTCTATGACTCGAGCTGCCATTTCTCCCGGCAGTCTCGGCATCGACCGAATGGCTGCGAAAATCCGCCGTGCCATAGCTGTTATGGCGTACCCTCGAGCGCAGCTGGGACGAACGAAGCGGTCCCTGTCGCAATGAGAGGAAGCCCGTATGCAAACGCATGTCGATGAGATAGCGGAAGGCGTCTATCGCCTGTCAACTTGTGTCCCCGATGCGGCACCGGGCGGCTTCACCTTCAATCAGTTCCTGATCAATGGCGATGATCCGCTGCTTTTCCATACGGGGCCGCGCGGCATGTTTCCCATCGTGTCCCAGGCGATCGCACGCGTAATTCCGCTGGAGCGAATCCGCTGGATAACATTCGGACATATTGAATCCGATGAGTGCGGAGCAATGAATGAATTCCTTGCCGTGGCACCGCGCGCCCAGGTTGCGCATGGCGCGCTCGGGTGCATGGTTTCGCTCGATGACCTGTGTGATCGAGCGCCGCGCAAGCTGGCCGACGGCGAGGTCATCGATCTGGGTGGTAAGCGCGTACGCCACATCGATACACCGCACGTCCCGCACAACTGGGAAGCGCGCGTGCTGTTCGAGGAAACCACCCATACCCTTCTGTGTGGAGATCTCTTTACGCACACCGGCGACGGACCGGCGCTCACGCAGAGCGATATCGTCGGTCCCGCACTCGCGGCTGAGCAGCTATTTCACGCGACGGCACTTACGGTCGTCACGGCGGCGACGATTCGCCGACTCGCGGCACTGCAGCCGCGGACGCTGGCCCTGATGCACGGGTCGTCGACTCGGACGCGCTGCGGTGAGGCCTTGGTCAATCTCGCCGATGCGTACGAGCTGATGGTCAGGCAGGGCGAAGGACGCGAATAGTTGCGGTGTACTCATACCCCGCGCAGGGCGATGGTTACGGGCACGCGGGCGGATCGAACGGCGGGCATCAGTCCGCCGATCAGACCCATGCACAGCCCCCAGCCGATGCCCAAGAAAGCCAGCGCGGGAGTGACCGCGAGATGAAATTGAAACCCAAGGGGACTGGCCGCGCGGCCGTTGAAGAACAGCCACGCGAGTCCGGCACCGGTCAATGCGCCGGGTATCGCCAGGAGGATTGCCTCGGATAGGGTGGCGGCAATGAGAGGAGGGCTGCGGAAACCAATGGCGCGCAGCGTGGCGAGCTCGCGACGGCGACTGTCCACCATGGCGTACATGGAATTGGCGGCCCCGATTGTGGCTGCCACGGCCAGAATGGCGCCCACGAAGTAGCTGACGAAATTCAGTATTCCGTTGACCTGCTGCACGTCGTCCTCGGCCAGCTGCGCTTCGTGCTCGACTTTGACATGCAGCAGTGGATTGCCCTTGATCGCGTTGACGAAATCGTCAAAAGCTGCGGGGGATTGCAGCATGACATTGACTTCGTTGTAGCTGCGGCCTCCGAAGGCCGACAAAATCGTGTCTGCATCGGCAAATACGCTGCAGCTTCCATTGCTGTGCCCGAGGTCGAAGTTCCCTACGATGAGCCACTCGAGGCCTTCTATGAGCCGCTTCTCTCCTACGCCGAAATGCTGGTACTGATGCACGCAGTCGTTGCTCGCGATGAGCTCGCGCACGCCGGTGCGAAACATGCGGCCCGCGGTGAGGTGCAGCTCGGGCGCGTAGTCAGTGAGACCTGCGCCGGCGCCGGTCATGGGAAAGCCGACCAGGTTGCCGGAATCCTTCCTCCTGGCCTGGACATATACCAGAGTCTGCGGCACCGCGATCGCCTGCCCGCTCGCATTGCGCCGTATCCCGGGTAGATCACCGATAAGCGCCGCGAGGTCCTTCGGTATGGTGCTTTGAGCGGGCCCGACCGCCTCGACGCTCAGCACGCTCGCGCGGTCGGGGCGTACATTGCCCATCGCCGCCCGGCGAGCGCCAACGCCCATGGCCAGCATGGATATCAGCACTCCCACGGCGCAGGTCACACCGATCACGGTGGTACATACCAATCCCAGGCGCTGCGGCACGCCCAGCAGGTTCATGCGCAGGAGCATCCCCAGCTGTTTGAGGAAGTCCATCCGTGGCTACCGTCCGGTCAGCGCGTCGACGATGTTCAGGCGTGCGGCACGCAGGCCGGGCACGCTCACGCTGATGAGGGCCACGAGCACGGCGCCGAGAATACCGAATGCCGCGACTACCGGCGGCATCGAAAGCCCGGGCATGTACTTCGCGGCAAGAGGAAAGGCAATCCAAGCCAGCCCGAGACCTGCCAGCGACGCGGCGACGCATACGAGCGACGACTCAGCCGCGACCAGCAGAAAGACCATGCGGTTGCCGAATCCGAGCGTCTTCAGGACTGCGAGTTCGGGCGTGCGCTCGCGGACCGTCTGCATCATCATCGTGGCCGTCGCGAACATCAAAGCCACCAGCACCGCGCTGAGTATCCAGCGGATGGCGAAGTTCAGGTCCCCGAGTGATTGCAGCTGCTGCTGCGAGAGTTCTCGGAACGATGCCGTCCGCGTCGGGCTTGCCGAGTTGGCGAACGCGTGATCGATGGCATCGCTCACGGTGGCTGCCTGGCTTGGGTCCGACGCGACCGCGTAGAAGTGGCTCACGGCGCCCTTGTTGAGCGCTCTCGCCTCATCGATGTAGTAGTAGTTGGCAAACACATAAATCGCCTCGTCCCTGTTGTGCAGGGTGGCCATCCCCACGATATCGAACGTCCAGGTGGGCGAGCCGTTGGTCTGGAGCGTGGTCGATGCGAGTGGAATCTTATCCCCGATATGCCATCCATATTTCTTGGCGATGTCCGGGGTGATCAACACGCCGGTTCGGGTTTTGCGCAAGGCCTCGAGCTCCTTGGGCTGAACCGGGAAGATCTGCGGCAAGAGCGTGAGGAACAGATCGCTCGGCGGGATGGCAAGCACGTAAACGGACTGGCTCGGTTTCTGGTAGAACGTGAGCATACCGTAGTTGAAGGAGGTGGCCTTTACGCCAGGAACGGACTGGAGACGGCTCAGGGCGCCGATCGACAGGGGCGCTCCGCCGTATACGGCGGGTCCGACGTAGAGCACGTCTGCGGGAGTATTGGCGATGGCCCTGTCCATCCCGGTCTTCATGCCCTGCAGAACGCCGAACAGCGCGAAGGCGACGCAGACCTGAAGAAAAATCAGCGCCGTACGCACGGGCTTGCGCCAGATGCCGGACCAGAGAAGCGGAAGGAATTTCATGCAGCCTCGTCGAGGAAGCATACCTGAGGAGCCCACGCGCATCATTCCGTGTCGGCGACCGATTGAAATTGCCTCAAGGTGGTGCTCCAATCGACAACGGCGGATAGGACTGGCAGGGAGAGCAATTCGATGCTGCGACCAAAGAATGTGGGTTGTGCGGTCCTGGCGGTGGCGCTCTCCTGCCTAGGCGGGGGAGCCGCCGTGGCGCAATCCCCCAAGCCAGGCGTGAAGGGTTATGAGGTCGAGTGGGTCTACCGCGTCCGATACGGCTTCATCGATGAGTGGTGGGATATCTTCCGCAAGTACCAGATCCCGATCCTCGATAGGGAGAAGTCGCTCGGCTATGTTCTCGACTACCGGATCTATCATCCGCAGCTGCATACCGACGAGGCGGCGCGCTGGGACTATCGCGTGGAGATCACGTATCGAGACGTGGACGGTTCCCGCCATGAGGAGGAGATCACCGACGCCCTGTTCCCGGATAAGGCGACTCGCAAGCGCGAGGAGAACCGTCGTTGGGAGCTGACGACCAACCACTGGGACCTTCCGATCTATCAGGTCGATACCACCAAGCCGCGCTGAATTCGCCAGTACCGCGGGCCTGACCTGGTCTTCTTAGCCTGCTTTGGCCGGATACGGCGTTCCATCCCGGTGTATGTACCCGGGACCTTCCGCGACCATGTCAATGTCCGGGTACGTGCAACGGTCCAGTGGGTCGGAATTGCCGATCTCGAGCACTCTGGCCGGCCGGCCGGATTTATTGACCAGGTGATGGCCGTCGGGGTCGCCACGCCGGAAGGCCGCGCAGTCCCCGGCGCCCAATATCTCTTCGCCCTCGTCGGTGATCAGCGTCAGCTCGCCATCGAGCACCCAGACGAACTCGTCCTCATGACTGTGCCAGTGACGCTGACTGGACCAGGCCCCCGGCTCGATGACAGTCAAGTTGACGCCGAATAGGGTCAGCCCCGCATGGCGCGCCAGCCGTTGGCTCGCTTGACCGCGACAGGGGGCGTCGAAGGGTTGCGGATAAGTACTGCCGGTCTGCGCGGGCACGCTGGGCAGGTCGATCGTCTTCATGGTACTGGACGCCGTCATGCTGATTGATGCCGGATTCTAGCCACAAGCGCCGTTTTGCCACAATTCGCCATTTTCCTGCCCCGGCCTCGTCAGGATATCCGTCCAATATGAGTTTCATGAGAACGCGGACCGACTCCCGGCGATGGCGATTTGCGTTGTCAGCCGCACTACTGTCGGCCGCGACTTTGCTTATCGCCTCGCCCGCCCCGGCGCACCACTCCTTCGCCGCCTACGAGGACATTCGAATCCGCACACTGGAAGGTACGGTCAAGACCTTCAAGTGGACGAACCCGCACGCGATGTTGACGGTGCTGACGCAACCTGACGGCCGCAGCCAGCCACAGGAGTGGACCGTTGTGACCAGCGGACCGGCGATATTGGCACGGTTCGGGTGGCGGCGAAATTCGATGAAGCCCGGCGACCGCATCAGAATGGTCTGCAATCCGCGGCGCGATGGGTCCCCGGGATGCCGCTTGCATACCCTCGTGATGCTCGACACCGGCCAGACCCTGAAAACGAAACTCTCCACTGCCACCGACGACGGGGCCCTGGTCACCTGGTGAGATTTATCTCGGCCGTCTCGCCTTTCAGCACAACCGCCGTGCCGAACGGAGCTGAGAGTTTGGCTAAGCGCTCCAGGATGTATTGCGCTTTGGCGCCGGTAGCGAGCGAAGGCAGGCCACGCGTGTAGAGGAACTCGTTGCTCGCATACGCATTGTGAACATCGGGCTGCCCGGCGCCGATGTCGTTGAGCTCGATTGGATGGAAGGTAATGGACTGCAGCTTATTGCCGCGAAATTCCACATTTGCAACAACGCTTTCCCATGCGATGGGTTCGGTAATGTAGGTTATGGCAGGTGGCACGTTGTAGATGAAATTGCCCAGATCGTAGAAGATCGGCTTGCCATGGAAGATCTCCACGCCATGCAACAGCGGTGCGCCATGCATGACCACGATATCGGCTCCGGCATCGACCTCCGCGTGAGTCCAGGCCGTCAACCACGCGCTCGGGGCCAATCGCTCCGCCATACCTTCGTTGAAGATGGTTGAGAACGCCTTGTTACCGAAGACATGGTTATGCTGGTAAACGATGACCAGATCCGCGTGCTGCCTCGCAGCGCGAATATTGCGCAGGATGCGATCCGCGTCTTCTTGAAACGGCTTGTTCGCTGGTGCACCAGGCAGATCTTCCGTTGCCTCATTGGGTTTGCCACCCGCTTCAATTCGCAGCTCGTTGACGCCAGGCCGGTCCGCGCGTGCGCCGCCGCCCGGAGCAATCAGTCCCGATGCACTGGATACGAGCGCAACCGTCAGTTTCGATATGTGCAAATAGGCCGGTGCCGCAGCCTCGACCAGCGTGTGTCCCGTTCCGGCATGAACGATGTTGCGGCGGTCGACCTCGCGCAGCGTGTTTTCGATGCCGGTGTCCTTCATATCGAAGGCATGGTTGTTCGATAGCGAGAGCAGATTGAAGCCGAGCGCATGCAGCGCATCGAGCGATTCCGGTGGTGTCAGGAACCCCCTGCCTTCCTGAACGGACTGACCCGCCTCCGCAACGGTCCCTTCCAGATTGGTGAAGATCACATCGCCCCGCAACAGAGCCTGGATCCTGGGCAGCGCCGACGGGGCCGTGGCACGCAGATCCGATCGAAGCATCGATTGGCCGGTCAGCGTAATGGTCACAGAGGATTGTGACCACGCAGGAGCGCAAGCACCGATGAGAACGACGAGACAGGGGATCTGTTTCAGTCGCTTGCGCATGGCATGTCTTCGCGCCAATGACGGGCAGTGCCCAAAAATGCCCCGGTTCTGCGACCGGGGCATTTGATCTTACCCCAACTGAACGGGCACAAAGATCCGCGAATCGCCGCGCTGGATCAGCAGCGCCACCGTGTTCTGGTGGTTGCCGACCATGCTGCGCAACTGGTTGACGTTGCTGACGGCGGTGCCATCAACGGCGAGCACCACATCACCGGGTTCGATACCGGCACGGGCGGCCGCACCTCCGACCCGCTCGACCAGAAGTCCCGAAGCGATGCCGCTCTGGCTGGCCTCATCGGAGCTCAGCGGGCGCACCGCCAGTCCCAGCGTCGCGCCGCTGGTCGTGGCAGCGGCTTTGACCAGTTCGGCCTTGGCCGGTACGCCACCCAGTTTCGCGGTCAGATCGAGGGTCTTGCCGTCGCGCCAGACCTTCATCTTCACGGGGTCCCCGGGCGCTGCCATCGCGACGGCGGCCGACAACTGACCGGCATCGAGCAGGTTGGCATCGTTGTATTCCAGGATCACATCGCCCGCCCGCAGTCCGGCTCGGGCTGCGGCACTGTCGGGTTCGACCTTCGACACCAGTGCTCCCACCGGTGCATCGAGGTGGAATGACTTGGCCAGTGACTGATTCACCCCCTGGATGGACACCCCCAGGCGCGCATGTTCGACCTTGCCGGTCTTGAGGATCGACTCCTCGTCATGCGTTGCGACTTCGATCGGAATGGCGAACGCCACGCCCTGGAAGCCGCCGGTGTTGCTGTAGATCTGAGAGTTGATGCCGACGACGTTGCCGTAGGCGTCAAACAGCGGGCCGCCGGAGTTGCCGGGATTCACGGCGACATCGGTCTGGATGAACTGTACCGACTGATCATTCTTGTCATTCAGCGAACGGCCCTTGGCACTGACGATGCCGGCAGTCGCGGTCTCCTCGAGCCCATAGGGTGCGCCGATGGCCAGCACATAGTCACCGACCTGCAGGGTGCTCGACGCCGTCATGTGCACGGTGGGCAGGTCCTTGGCGTCGATCTTGATGACGGCCACGTCGGTCGCAGGGTCCTGACCGAGCACCTTGGCCTTGAATTCACGATGATCGGACAAGGTCACGGTGACCTGGGAGGCGCCGTGGACAACGTGGGCGTTGGTGAGGATCACACCGTTCGGACTGACGATGAAACCCGATCCGAGCGCGTGTACCGGGATCTGCTCCTGGTTGCGCGGGTTGCCGAAGTTGCGCGGATTGCCGAAAAACCGGAAGAACGGGTTATCGCCAAACGGATTGTCACGGCCATTGGATCGCGGGGCATCGCCCTGACCTTGGCCTGAATCATCGTCGTTGTCATTGGCACTGTCGTTGTCGTCGGCGTCGCTGGACTTGGACTCGGTGGTGATACCGACCACGGCGGCACGATTGGCGGCCACGATGGCGCGGTAGTTCGGGGCACCGATGAAGGGAATCGGTGGGGCTTTGCCCGGGGCCGCGATGGCGACCGGCACGGCGGCCACGGAACTGCCGACACCCGAGGCCGACAAACCGGCAATGGTGGCAAATAGGGCGACCGCACCTACGGATGCGATCAATGCGGGATTCTTGACGTTCACGTTGCTCTCCTCATGCTGCAGTAACGCTGCTGAGGGAGCATGCGCGGGCCGCCTTAAGCCACCCTTAAGCGGTCGGGAAGGTCACCACGACCCGCAGGCCATGGGGATCGGCGTCCGCCAGGGCGACCTGCGCGCCATGGCGATCCGCGATGGCCTTGACGATGGCCAAGCCCAAGCCACTGCCTCCTTCGCTGGCCTCCGGAGCCCGGTAGAAGCGCGCAAACGCCCGGGGGCGGTCGGTGGGTGCAATCCCGGCCCCCTCATCCTCCACTTCGAGCACCGCCTGGCCGCCCGGATTGCGCAACGCGCGGA
This sequence comes from Steroidobacteraceae bacterium, assembly GCA_035485475.1. Taxonomy (GTDB): domain Bacteria; phylum Pseudomonadota; class Gammaproteobacteria; order Steroidobacterales; family Steroidobacteraceae; genus DAIDKA01. Next base: position 9,745 of record DATHOA010000099.1, read on the forward strand.
CCCGCACCGTCGAGTCCTCGGGCGAGTAGCGAATCGCATTGTCGAGCAGATTGCGCACCAGGATCCGCAGCGCCTCGGCGTCCGCGCGCACGGCCACCTCACCGGGCGTGTCGAGCTCGATGTGGATTCGACGCTGCTGCGCCAGCGGTTGCACCTCGTCCAGGGCGTCGTGCGCAATCGCGCCGAGCACGACGGGAGCTGCGTTCATCGGTAGTCCCTCCGGCTCGTTGCGCGCCAAAGTCAGCAGCTGGCTGACCAAGTGCGTCGCGCGATCAATGGCGGCGCGCAGGTGCCCGGTCGCAACCGCGCGCTCAGTATCATCCCGGGCGCGTTCGACCAACTGCAGGTGCAGCGACAGGGCCGTCAGCGGCGAGCGCAACTCGTGCGCGGCATCGGCGACGAAGTCACGCTGGCTGGCAAAGGCGGCGGCCACTCGACCGAGCAGGCGGTTGAGTTCCTCCACCAGCGGTGAGACTTCGGCGGGCAGATCGGCCGCGGCGACGGGCGCGAGGCTGTGGATGTCGCGATGCTCGATCTGGGTCGTGATGCTCTTGAGCGGACGCATCGCGCGGGCGATGATCCAGGCCGCCGCGACCGCCATCAACGGCAGCAGCAGCAGCAGCGGCACGATCACCCGCAGGGCCGCCTCACGGGCGAGCCTTTCGCGCACGGCCCAGGGCTGGGCCACCTGGATGACGCTGGTGTCGGTCTCCCGCGCGTACACGATCCAGCGTTCGTCCTGCACGGTCAGATCGGTGTAGCCCAGAGTGGCCGTATCCAGGAACGGGAATCCCGGCGAGGAGATACGCCGGCCGGTAGAAGCGTCCCAGATCTGGATGACGAAGTCGGAATTCTCGGGATTGGTCGGCAGGTCGTAGGCGGACAGGTACGCGGCCTGGTCGCCCAACGACAGCGCCATCTGGCGCAGCTGGTAGTCGAACAGCGCGGAGGCTTCGCCGAGCACCCGCCGATAGGTCAGGGAGCCGACGATCAGCGACACCACGGCCACCAGCAACAGCAGGCCGACCAGCAGTCTGGCGCGGATCGAGCGCATCACCGGGGTACGAAGTACCCAGCGCCGCGCTGGGTGCGGATGGCATCGCTGCCGAGTTTGCGACGCAAGGCGTGCACGTACACCTCGACTGCGTTGCTCTCGATGGCATCGCCGAAACCATAGAGACGATCTTCAAGCTGCGCGCGCGAGAGCACGGCCCCGGGGCGCAACAGCAGCGCCTCGAGCACCGCGAACTCCTTGGCCGATAGCGTCACGGGATCGCCCGCCTTGTGCACCTCGCGCGTGACCGTATTGACGCGGATGTCGTGATGCTCGATCAGCGGATCCCCGCGCCCGGCGCTGCGGCGCAGTGCCGCACGCATGCGCGCCGCCAGTTCGTCCAGATCAAAGGGTTTGACGAGGTAGTCGTCGGCGCCGCCGTCGAGGCCAGCCACCCGCGTGCGCACATCGTCGCGCGCCGTGATGATGATGACGGGGGTCGCATCGCCCCGCTCACGCAGTTGGCGCAGGACCGTGAGTCCGTCCTTGCGGGGCAGGCCGAGGTCCAGCAACACCATGTCGAAACGTGAATGGCTCAGGGCGCCGAGGGCGGCGACGCCGTCGGTCACCGCGTCGGTCACATGACCGTCCTGTCCGAGCGCCGTACGCACGGCCTCGGCAATCATCCGATCGTCCTCGACGAGCAGTACGCGCATACGCGTACTGTAGCAAACTAGGAAGTTCGGGCGATCAGGCCTGCGTATTCACGAGGTTGCCGACGGCGTTCATGCCCGACAGATCGCTCGCAAAGTTCGTCAGGAAGCCGGACAGGGATGCGTTGGAACTGCCACCCATGGTGCTGACCAGACTCTGGAAGCTCTGCTGCAGCGAGGCGAGGGCGGAACTGCTGGTACTGGCGCCGGCCGTTGCAGGCGAGCCGGCCGTGCTCGAGCCCGTACCGTCGACGTTGTCGATGAGATCCTGCAGCGCGGCCTTCATATGACCGCCGCTGGTGGGAGCAGTTGTGCCGGAGGTCGCGGCGCTGGAGGTCGCGGCCGCAGTCGCCGTGGCACTCGTGCCGGTCGCGGTCGCCGTAGCGGCGCCCTGCGACTGCAGTGCCGAAACGAGGTTCTGGATGAAGGCCTGCATGGCCTGCTGCGGCGTTTCGGTGCCGGAGGCGGAAGTGCTCGCCGTGTCCGCCGCGCTGGTCGCACCGGCGCCGATCGCCGAGGTTGCCTTGGCATCCGTGGTGGTGCTGGCCGTTCCGGCCGCCGAGGTCGCGGCCGTGGTGGACGTGAGTGCGCCCGACTGAGTCAGCGCCTGCATCAGTGCGTCGAACAGACCACCTGCCGGGCTCGTCTGGGCGGCGCCCGGTGCGCTGGCTGGCAAAGGTCCACTGGCGGCGCCGGCACCCGAACTCGGGTTCGTGCTGCCGAGAATGCTGATGGGGTATTGCTGGTACAGCTGGCTGGCAATGCTGCCGATGTGCATGCGGATCTCCGACGCGTCGTAATTGAATGCAACGCTAATCCGAACTTTAGTTTGGTAGTGAGCGTTGCTTTGCATTTTCAAGATGTTTTCTGCAAGCGGCAAACATGCGCCGCCGAACGGCAATGGATTGCCGCATCGGGTAGATTTACCCCATGGCGATAAATTTTCTGGCGTTACTGGCCGCCGCGGCGGCGACCCTGTTCGGCAATGCCGCGGTGGCGGCCGCGACCGCTGCCTCCACCCCGGAGCATGTGCCGTGGCCGGCGCTCGCGCAGCTCGCGCGCTCGGGTGCGCAGGTCAGCGCCGCCGCGGTCGACCTGGACAACAGGCACGTCCTCGATGAGCTGCATGCGGACACGCATCTGACCCCGGCTTCTCTGACCAAGCTCGTGACCGCGGCGGCGGTTCTGAACCAGTGGCCGCCCGATAAGGTATTCCACACCCGCTTGCTGACGAGCGGTGCGATCGTCGCCGGCGAACTGCGCGGGGACCTGGTACTCCTCGGCGCGGGCGATGCGTCGCTGGATGATCAGTCCTTCTGGAGTCTCGCGGCACAGCTGCGCGGCGCGGGCGTGACGCGGGTGCGCGGCCGACTGGTGCTGATTGCAGCACCGTTCGGCGCCGTGGGCTGTGAGACCCAGGACCGTTGCGATGCCCTGCAGCACAGCGACCGTTCCTACAACGCGCCGCTGGGTGCGCTCGGCGTCGATTTCGGCAATTGGTGCCTGCTGGTGCGCCCGGGACCGCCGGGCACGGTCGCGGCGCTGCAAGGCTGCGGGGTGAACCAGCTTCCCGTGGCCGTCGAGGGCACGATCCGCAGCGTGGCGGCGAGCGCGCGCCAGACGTTCTGGGTGGAGCGGGTCACGGATGCGAAGGGCGATCATCTGCGCGTGGGGGGCGACATACCAGCGGGGCCGGCGCAGCAGCTGTACCGCGCGATGTCGGATCCGGTCCGGGGCGCGGGGCTGCTGCTGAAGGAAATGTTGCGCGAGCTGGGCGTGTCCATGACAGGAGAGGTCGTCACGGCGGTTGCGGCGCCCCCCGCGACGGCGAATACGCTCGCGGACGTTCAGGGGCTGCCGCTGGGCGAGCAGCTCGGGCGCATGCTGCGCTACTCGAACAACTACATTGCGGATGTACTCACCCTCGATCTGGCGGCTGAGATGTCGGGTAGCGCGCCCGCGCAATTGTCGAGCGCGGCCACCGTGCTCTCGGACTTTCTCGCGGGGCTTGAAACACCGGCGGCCCCGACCATGCTCCTGCACAGCGGCAGCGGCCTGACCCCGGAGAACCTGTTGTCGGCGAACGATCTGGTCACGGTGCTGGCGCATGCCTACCGGGAAACGCGGCGCTTTCCGACCTATTACGCGGGCCTGGTGGTACCGCGGGATGCGCCCTTCGGCTTCCTGCGCGAGGGCAAGGATGCGTGGCTGGATCGGATCGCACTGAAGACCGGCAGCATGGACGTGCCGCACTCGGTGCTCGGCATCGCAGGCTACCTGCGCAAGCGCGACGGCGGTTGGATCGCCTTTGCCGCCATCGTCAATGGCGGCCCGGACCGCGCCCACATACCGCTGCGCGAAGCCTTGCAGGCCGCGCGCAGCGATGTCGAGGACCTGCTCGCCCGCTACTAGGCCGCAACGCTCATCGCGCCGCGCGCGGTCGCGCGGTTCACGGCCGACAGCACCGCGAGCAACGAGGCCGTGACGATGTTCTTGTGGATGCCGACACCGAACAGGGTCACGCGTGAGTGCGTGGTGATTTCGACATAGGCGACCGCCTGCGCGCCGCTGCCGGCAGCGCGGGAATGTTCCGAATACGACAGCACATCAAATGGCAGGCCGAGCGCGTTCACGAGCGCATCGATGGGCCCGGAGCCGGTTCCGCTGAGCGTGGCCGGCGTGCCGTTGCGATCGACGTGCAAGGTGATGCGCTCACGGTCGGCGCCGTCGCTGGTGGCCGCGAGCTGGTGTGCCCGGTACACGAAGGGTGCCGCGGTTTTCAGGTACTCGGCGCTGAACAGTGCCTCGAGTTCATCGCTGCTGAGTTCCTTGCCGGAAGCATCCACCGCCGCCTGCACTACCTGGCTGAATTCGATCTGCAGGCGCCGCGGCAGCACGAACTGGTGGTCGCGCTCGAGCAGAAAGGCGACGCCGCCCTTGCCGGACTGGCTGTTGATGCGAACGATGGAATCGTAGGTGCGGCCCAGGTCCTGCGGATCGATGGGCAGATAGGGCACATCCCAGTGCGCATCCGGCTGCAGGGCCGCGAAACCCTTCTTGATCGCATCCTGGTGCGAACCGGAGAAGGCCGTGAACACCAGGTCGCCCACATAGGGATGACGCGGGTGGATGGGCAGCTGGTTGCAGGCTTCGGCACAGCGTGCGACTTCGTTGATGTTCGAAAAATCGAGGCGGGGATCGACCCCCTGGGTGTACAGGTTCAGCGCCAGCGTCACGATATCGACATTGCCGGTGCGTTCGCCGTTGCCGAACAGCGTGCCCTCGACCCGGTCGGCACCGGCCATCACGGCCAATTCGGCGGCGGCAACGGCGGTGCCGCGGTCATTGTGGGGGTGGACGCTGATGACGATGCTGTCGCGATGGGCGACCTGCCGGCCAAACCATTCGATCTGATCGGCGTAGACGTTGGGCGTGGCCATCTCGACGGTGGCCGGCAGATTCAGGATGGCCTTGCGCTGGGGCGTGGGCTCCCATACCTGCGTCACGGCATCGCAGACTTCGACGGCATAATCCAGTTCGGTGGCCGTGAAGCTTTCGGGACTGTACTCGAACACCCACTCGGTATCCGGCCGGCGCTCGGCTTCGCGGCGCACGCATTCGGCGCCCCGCACGGCGATATCCCGGATACCGGCGCGATCGAGCTTGAAAACCACGCGCCGTTGCGTGGTCGAGGTGGAATTGTAGACATGCATGATGGCGCGCCGCGCGCCATCCAGCGACTGGTAGGTGCGGGCGATGATTTCCGGGCGCGCCTGCGTCAGCACCTGGATGATCACGTCATCGGGGATCAGGTCGCGCTCGATGAGTTCGCGGACAAAGTCAAAATCGGTCTGTGAGGCCGCCGGAAATCCAACCTCGATTTCCTTGAACCCCAGCTTCACGAGCTGCTCGAACATGCGGTGCTTGCGCGCCGGATTCATCGGCTCGATGAGCGCCTGGTTGCCATCGCGCAGGTCAACGCTGCACCAGGTCGGCGCCAGCGTGATGACGCGGTTCGGCCAGCTCCGATCGCTCAGGCCGATCGGTGTGAAGGGAACGTATTTATCGGATGGTGTTTTCAGCATGGGAGATCACCAGGGGCGGGTTTCCGGGGAGAGTGCGTGGGTTGCCGTCTTGATAGCGCCGACGGTTAGCGCGATTGGGTATGCGCCTAGCGGCGCAGGAGCAGCAGCGCAAGGAGGGAACGGATGGTGGCGCGACTGACGTTCATGCCCTATAACCCTAGCACTGGATTCGTCAGGAAAACAAGAGGAAGGTCGCACCCCCATGTCCATTGTCAAAAGATTCGCTCCGGTCCTGCTGCTGGGCCTGCTGCTGCCGCTGCTGTCGGGCCAGGCCCTGGCCGCGTTCAGCAAGAATGCCTCGACCGTCCTGATCACCGGCTCGAACCACGGACTGGGGCTGGAGCTTGCCCGCCAGTACGCGGCCCGGGGCTGGAATGTCATCGCCACGGCCCGGCGCCCGGCGGGGGACCCGGGACTGAAGGCCCTGGAAGCCATTCGTGCGGCCCATCCAAACCTGGTCATCGAGCAGCTGGATGTCACGGATACACCGATGATCAAGGCGCTGGCGGCGAAGTACAAAGGACAGCCGATCGATGTGCTGCTGAACAATGCGGCCGCCGTCGAGCCGACCTTTGCCGCGGATATGGCGGAAGTGATGAAGCCCTACGACAAGATCGATTTTGACGCCGCTCGCCGCGACTTCGATGTGAATACATTGGGACCGATGCGGGTCGTGCAGGCGTTCGCGCCGAACGTGCTGGCCTCGAAGGGCAAGCGCATTGCCACGGTCACCTCGATGGCGGGCTCCTTCGGCGCGCCGATGGCGGGTGCGATGGGCATGAACTACGGTGCGAGCAAGGCGGCGCTCAACAAGTACATGACACTGCTGGCCGTCGCCCTGAAGCCGCAGGGCGTGCTGGTGGGGCTGTTTCAGCCGGTGTTCGTGGCGACCAAGGATGATGTCAAGGCCATGCAGGGCGCCGCGGCCATCGAGCCGGAAGTGGCGAAGCTGATCAAGTGCATCGACGACTTATCGCCCGCGACGAACGCCAGGATCGTCAATTTCTCAACGGGTAAGATCGACCCGTACTGAGCGCAAGGGACCTTAGCGCCGTCCGGGTCGTACGGGCGGCGCAGCCGCGCCGGTGCCGGGCGACTGCATCTGCAGCAGCGCCTGCTCGGCGCCGTACACGGCATCCAGGTACGCGGCGCGGATCAGATGCGGCGCGATATTCCGATAACGCGCATGAATCCAGGTGGCGGATTCATAGGCCCGGGCACAGGCCAGGGCCGCGCCCGCATCGCCATCCCCGGCCACGAGTGCGTTCTCGACCAGCGGTGCCAGCGGCAGTTCATCGACGATCTTGGCCATGGGCATGCCCATCAGCACATCGAGCATTGAGAACAGCCCGGTGATGAAGTACGGGGCAGTCGGGGTCTGACCGGCCAGTCGCGCCAGCTGCTCACACATGTGCGCGCGCGCCATTGCCGTCACGAACAGGCTCGGCGGCCGGTTCTCGAGCTGCTGCAGGGCGGCCAGCGAGCACAGCTGACGCAGGTTATCCATGCCGAGCAGCACCAGCGCCTGCCGGATCGAATCGATCGCCTGCGGCAGGCCGTAATAGCTGGAGTTGATGCAGCGCAGGATGCGGTAGGACATCGACAGGTCCTGCGAAATCAGCTGCTCGACCTCGCGCACGGTGCACTCCGGATTCTGCAGGGTGGCGACCAGGCGCAGGGTCGCGAAGCCGTTGCGCGGCGCGCGCTGCGAGTGAAATTGTTCCGGGCGCTGCAGAAAGTCACCCTGGAAGCCATCGAACCCGAGCTGGCTGGCATGTTCGAACTGTTCGATGGTCGCGACTTGCTTCGCGATCAGCTTCAGCCCGCGGCGGATGAGCTCGGGAGCCAGCTGCGCGAGCTGCGTGGGCGTGAACTGCGGCAGTGGCACCTTGACGATATCGACCAGGTCCAGCAGCGCCGAGGAGGTCAGCTGCGGTGAGAAGTCATCCAGGGCGATGTGATGACCGCGCTTGCGCAGCGTGCGAATGCCCTGCAGCACTTTCTCATCGGCCAGGAGATTGCCGGGAATCTCGATGATCACCCGGTCCGGATGCATGGATGCGGGGGCTTCGGCGACCAGCAGTTCACGCGGATAGGCGATGTAGACGGGCAGTGCGCCGGCCAGGCGGTCCAGTCCGATATCGAGCGCGGCATCGGCGAGCATCCGCAGCGCGTCTTCCTTCGCACCGTTGCTGGGCGCGGCCAGGTCGGACCCGGAATCGGCGTACTGCAGCTCATAGGCCACGACCGTCATGGCCTTGCCGTAGATGGGCTGTCGGGCGACCAGGGCGACGGATCCGCCCTCGGGGGTCGCGGCGGCCACGGCGTTGATGTTCTGCGTCAGGCTGGTAGCCGGCATGGTTTTCATACGGCAAAGACTAGCCGTATCGCGGAAGTCCGCGCTGCATACCGACGCACAGCTTTGAACTCTTGCTATGTCAAATGCCCCGGGATTCGCGGTTGGGTTTACACTGGCGCGCTTTCGATCTGTGACCTTCCACACACTTTTTGCCGAACATCCGCCTGAGGAAAGCCCATGACAGCAGCCGTGCCAGCAGTCGTGCCCGCAGCCGTGCCGGAGGCGTCCGCCACACCGCAGTTCTCACGCGGCTACCGCGCCTGGATGCTGGCGATGCTGGTGCTGATCAGCGCCTTGAATCTCGCGGACCGGCAGGGCCTGGCGGCTTCCTCGCAGGCGCTGAAGCTGGATCTCAAATTCTCGGATTCCCTGATGGGCCTGCTGCAGGGTTTCCCGTTTGCGGTTTTCTACACGCTGATGGGCCTGCCGCTGGCGCGCCTGGCCGAACATCGCAGCCGCGCCCGCATCATCGCGGCCAGCGTGGGCCTGTTCGGGGTGATGGCCACGCTGTGCAGCACGGCCCAGGGATTCGGGCGCCTGCTGCTGTTCCGCATCGGCGTGGGCATTGGCGATGGCGGCTTCGGGCCGCCGGTAGCCTCGCTGGTGGGCGACCACTACCCCATGTCGCGGCGGGCTTCGGCCATGGCCATCATCTGGCTGGGCGCGCCGCTGGGCGTGGTCGTCGGGTCGGTGATGGGCGGGTGGCTCGCCCAGCACTACGGCTGGCGCAGCACCTTCATGGTGATCGGTCTGACCGGGGTGCTGGTTTCGGTGCTGGTGCTGCTCACCTTGCGCGAGCCGACGCGCGGCGCGTTTGATGCCGCGCAGGCCTCCCGCGGTCCACCGCCGTCGGTGCTCAGCGCAGCGCGCTTCCTGTTCGCCAAGCCGGCCATGCGCCAGACCATGATTGCCGGCGCGCTTGCCGGCATGTCCATGAATGGCATCGGCCAGTTCCTCAATCCCTTTCTGGCGCGCAACTTTCTGCTGGGGCCCGCCGAAGTGGGGCGGCTGCTGGGGCTGATCGCCGGGGTCTCGATGGCATCGGGTCTGCTGCTCGGCGGCTTCGGAGTGGACTGGGCCGGGCGTTTCGACCGCCGCTGGTCGGTGTGGGGTCCGGCGCTGGGACTGGTGCTGGCGGCACCGTTGTTCATCGTCGGGCTCACGCGCGGCAGCCTGCCGGCGACGGTGATCATCTTGATCTGCGCCCATGTATCGATGTTCGTGTTCTATTCACCGACCCTCGCGATAGCGCAGAACATGGTGGGTGCGAACATGCGGGCCTCCTCGGCCTTCGTGATGTCGGGCCTGGTGCTGGGCCTGGCGGGGATCGGCCTCGGGCCCACCCTGGTCGGGTTCCTGAGCGATCGCTTCGCCACCCACGCGTTCGCGGCCTACCTGGGCAGCTGCCCCGGTGGTCGCGCACCGCCCGGCTCACTGCCGGCGCTGGCCGATGCCTGCCGCAATGCCGGGGCCACGGGGGTGCGGCAGGCCCTGATGGTCATGGCGCTGCTGTGCGTGTGGTCGGCCCTGCATTACGTGCTGGCGTCGCGCAACTTACGCAAGGACCTGGACACCCACTACGTCGCCACGGCTTGAGCGCACCGGCGACTTACCGGTAACTGGCCGGCAGCGGAAACAGGCCATCGTACGGCGGCCAGTTCGGAACCGGACGATCATCCGGCGGATAGTAGAACGCGGCATGAATGTCGCGGATCTTGCCGTTGTCCAGATGGAACAGTTCGGTGAAGTGATTGCGCCGCTTCGGGTTCTTGGCGTCGCGCCGGAACATCCCCGCCATCATCACCGCCTGCGACTCCTCGTCGATGACGTAGAAGTTGCGCAGCGCGACGATGGCGACCCCGAAGTCGCCCTGGGTTCGGCAATCAGTCTTGCCGTCATTGCCGATATCCATGCCGGGTCGCATGGGCGTGTTGAAGGTCGGGAAGCCGTTCTCGTAGCGCGAACAGCCGGGGTGCCCCTTGACGATGTAGCCGTTGTGGCTGGTGATGCCATCGAAGTAGGTATTGACCACGGCCTGCAGCGCCTCGCGCTGCATGCGCTCGGCCTTGGGCACCACGCGCTGGGCGGGTAGCGTGGCACGCAGCGTCTCGATACTGAACGGCGTCTTGCCCGGCTCGCCGGTCAGACCCGGGTCGCTCTTTCGGGAAATGAACCATTCGGCTTCGGTCACCTGGTTCCACTGCACTTTGAGGCGGATGGCGACCACCGCTTCCTCCTCGCCCATATAGACCGTGCCGAAGTAGCCCGCCTGGCTCTGCACGGCATCCAGATAGTGGCGCTGCACGGAGCCCAGACCGGTGACGTTCTTCCAGGCGCCCTGGCCTTCGGGAATCACCACGGAATTCTCGGTTTGGCGAAATCCGACCCACAGATTTCCCGCCCCGGGCTCATGCCGCGTGACTGCCGTGAGATAGGCATCCAGGTGGCGCTTCAGACAATCGCGATTGCAGTCCTGTGCGCTGGCCGCGCCGCTGGCCAGTACGCACAGGAGCGCGCCAATCGCACGTTTGCTGCTCATTCTATTCAACATGGCTAGACCTCCGGTTCACGTATCGGGGGGAGTGCGTGCAAGTCGCGCGGTAGGCAGCCCCTGCCGCCGCCGTTCGCGCCGTAACGATGCGGCCCGCGTGAACAGCACCAGTGCGGTCCAGGCCAGAAACAGCGCGGCGGGCACGGCGCAGAGCATGGGCCAGATCACGATGCAGATCGCGAGCAGCAGGGCGACCACCGCGACCACGGCCACAATTTTCGCCTCGGTGGTGGCCAGCACGCGCTGCTCGGTCAGTGCCGCGCCGACCGTGCGCCCGAGTCGCAAGGCGCCGGCGGCGGCGCGACTGGCCCCGCCGCTGCGCCCCTCGGGGCCATCGGTCGCAAGCGCAGCTTCCTCCTCCCGGCGTCGGCGGCGGCGCAGTCGGCGGCGCTCGCGGCGCAGCACGATTTCGGTGGACAGCGCGATGTCGGATTCGAACATCTGCTCCATCTCGGTGGCGAAGCCCTCATCCTCGACCAGTGCATCGAGCTCGTAATTGCCGACCCAGCTGGCGATATTCAGGTTGCTGGAACCGACGCGCGCCCAGCGGCCGTCGGCCACGGCGGTCTTCGCATGCAGCATGGAGCCCTTCCACTCGAACACGCGCACGCCGCCTTCGAGCAAAGGACGGTAACCGGCCTGGGACAGTGGCCGCAGAATCGAGATGTCGGAGGCGCCGGGCACGAGCAGTCGCACGTCGACGCCGTCGAGGGCCGCAGCGCGCAGCGCCTGGATATAGGGCGGAATCCCGGCGAAGTAGGCGTCGGTGAGCCACAGGGTGCGCCGTGCGGCCGCGGCGATGAGCTGATCCAATCGCAGCACGGCGAGAGTTCCCGGCGCGGTCGCGACCACGCGCAGCGAAACATCACCGGCCTTCACCACCGGCCGCGGCGGCGGCGTAAATGGCGCAAAGGCATCGGGGGCCAGCGTGCCGGTAGTTCCGACCAGCGGTTCACTCACATCCCACACGTCGGCAAACGCATTCTCGATTTCGCTCAAGGCGGGACCGCGGATCTCCACGCCCGTGTCGCGCCAGGGCGCAATGCCATGCGCGGCATCGCCGCGCCAGTGCTTGCCCACGCACAGCCCGGTGATGAACCCCACCTCCCCGTCCACGGCGAGCAGTTTGCGATGATCACGCTGCAGCCAGCGGATGGGATGGGCGGTACGCGGTGGATTGAAACAGCGGACCCGGACCCCGGCATCGAGCAGTGGCCGCCAGAAGTGTTTCGAAGCCTTGCCGAAGCACCCGAGCCAGTCATAGTTGAGGCGCACCTCGATACCCGCGCGCGCCCGTTCGATGAGCGCAGTCGCGAACTGCGCGCCGACTTCATCCTCGTAGTAGATGAAGTTCTCGAAACAGATGTACTGCTGCGCCGCGCCGATGGCGCGCAGCCACTGCGGGTAGTTGCCGGCCCCGTCGCGCAGCAGCCGCACGCTGTTGCCGGCCACCAGCGAGGCACCGGCCGCGCGGGTAAAGGCCTGGTCAAGCAGATCAGGTCCGTGCGGTCGATCCATGACTCATGCAGGTACCGTACGGACTGAGGCTGCCAGCGCTGCTTTGCGCAGGGACGCGACTTTCACCGGCGCAGTCTCGACCAGGAACAGCGTGAGCACCGTCGCAATCACGGCCAGGCCCGAGGCGATCCACATCGTGACGGCCAGATTGTTGTAATGGTCCGCGACCCGACCGGAAAGCCAGGGCACGAGCCCGCCGCCGATCAACTCGCCCAAGCCCATCACGAGCCCCAGCGTCGTGGCGACGTAGCGCGAGGGAATGGTTTCGGATGGGATGGTAGCCATGAACAACGGGAAGGTGCCGCTGGCGGACCAGCCGAGGAACACGAGCGCGGCGAGCATCCACGAAGATCCCTGGTAGTACAGCGCCGCAATCGGATAGAAGATGCCGATGAAGGTGAAGATGATCATGATCGGCTTGCGGCCGAAGCGGTCGGACAGTCCGGGGACGATGAAGGCAAACACGGCCGCGGAAATGCCCAGCGCGCCGACCAGCCATGAAGTCTCGCTGTGCGACAGGTGCCGCAGGCTGCCATAGATGGTGGGCAGGAAGGTCCACCCGAGGATCATCCAGGGAACCATGACGATGCTGAGCAGGATGCAGATCCACATATTGCGATAGCCCATCGCCTGGACGAGCGTCGCGGCGGCACTGGTGGGCCGCGCACGTGCGGCCGGCGCACCGGCTTCGACGACCGCCACGGCCACCTGGGCGTCCTTGGCGGGCTCACGTACATACAGCCAGATCAGTGCGGCGCAGATCAGCCCGGGCACGGCGGCCACGAAGAAGGCGCCGCGCCAGCTGAAGTAATCGGCGAGCGCCGTGAGGATCACGGGGCCGAGGAATGATCCGATAAGATTGCTGCCGAGATTCTGCATCACGCCCATGTTGAAGCCACGGCGTGATTCGGAGGACTCGAGCACCACGAGTGACTGAGCGATGGGCAGGATCGGCCCTTCGGCCAGGCCCATCAGCATGCGTGAGGCGAGCAGCACGCCGAAGGAGGGCGCCAACCCGGAGAGCACCGAGCAGACGGAGAAGATCACGACCGTGATCAGCAGGATGGATTTGCGACGCCCGAGCGCATCGGACAGGGTGCCGATCGCGAAGCCGGAAATGGCCCAGCAGATCGACAGCCCGGAGGAGAGCGCGCCGATCTGCCCATTGGTGAGATGCAGCGATGCGGTGATGAACGGCGCGAGGTTCCCCATGGCATTGCGGTCAAAGAACACGAAGCCGAACATCAGCGTCAGTACGCCGATCATCCGGATCTCATAGGCAGCCTTCGGTGTCATCAGATTGTCCCCCTCGCATCATTGATATTATTGCCGCTCACCCACCAGCCATGAATGCCCTGATTCAGCCGGAAGGGCAGTTTGACGGTCGCGACCGCACCGTCTTCCATGTGCTGCGTGTCGACGACGACCAGGTTGGAGCGCCCCTCGAGCAGCACATTGGCGATGCCGAGCAGGTAGCCGTCACCTTCGGGCGCGTGCGCGGAGCGCGGCACGAAACAGCATTCCTGCAGGCTGGAGGCGTTGCCCACGTAGAAGGTGGAGGTCTGCCGGGTCTGCACGTCGAATTTCGTATAGCAGTTGACGGGGCGGGTGGGCGCATTGGCGAGGCGCTCATCGACCGGCTTGGTGAAATCGATGGTCGGCATAAAGCCGTAGCGATAGGGCAGGGTGTGATAGCGGTCATCCTGCCGCGGCAGGATGCCGACTTCACGCGGAAACAGGACTTCCATGTCGTAGGAGTCGATGTGCTTCTTTGACAGGTCCACGGACAGCCGGGTCACGCGCCCTTCGGCGGCCTGCCGATCCCAGGGCTCGCCGTTGGTGTTCGGGAAGAACGGGAACTGATTCTTCAGGCCCATGTCCATGTCGATGAAGATCCGCTCGTCATCGGAAAAGGCGCCCATCACATGGGTGGCACAACGCTCGGGCCCCTTGAACCAGCGCAGATCCTTGCCGTCACCGCCGCGGCGCATCACGCCCAGCCAGGTCGGCAGATTGGGATTCCATGCGAAATGCACGCCCCCGCGCTTCATCTGTTCGACATCCGTGGCCATGGGAATGACGAGGAAGGCAATGTGCGTCTGCGTGACCGCGAAGTCATGGAGCATGCCGACGTAGGGCACCTTGATCCACGCCTCCCAGGTCACCTGCCCGCTGCGGTCAATGGCATACACGGCGACGTCATCACTGGCTTCACCGCGCGCTTCGTAGCCATATGCGATCATTTCGCCGGTTTGCGGATCGAACTTCGGATGCGCCGTAAAAGTCTTGCTGGTGAGCTTGCCGCCAAAGGTGTGGTAGTCATCCAGCGTCGCGAGCGACACCGGGTCCATGATCACGGGCGGACTGTCTTCCTTCAGCGCGAGAAGCTTGCCGGCATGGAACACCACGTGGGTGTTCGCGGTACCGCGGCTCAAGCCCTTGACGACGGCATCATCGGTGTAGGGATTGCGGTACATGCCGAACAGCGCCTTGCGCGCCTGCGCCTGCGCCTTGAAGCGCTGGGTACGCACATAGCGCGTCTTGAGGTCCACGTGGCCGTCGGCAATGCGGAACATGGCGACATTGCCTTCGCCGTCGAAGGGAATGTTGTCGGCGAATTTCGGGGGGTACTGGAAATCCGGTCCGACGCGGTAGAACGCGCCATTGATGCCGGTCGGAATCTCCCCTTCGACTTCGCAGTCGCGAATATCGACTTCGCCGCGGAAGGGGGCCGCGAAGCCACCGAACATCGGGTTCTTGCCAAAAGTAACGGCCATGATATTTAAGCCACCTCCACGAGAATCTTGGTGCCTTCCTGGCGATGCAGACGCTCGAAGCCCTGCTCGATGATGCCGCTGAAGGGAATGGTCTCGACCCAGCCCTCCTGGGGATAGGCGCCGGCGGCCATTTCGGCGATGACGGACGGGAAGGCATTGCAGGACAGCGCAACGCCCGTGACGCGGGTTTCGGCCATCAGGATGTCCATGGCGCCGAGCGTCAGCGGCCGGGTATGGATGGCGACGACCACGACATTGCCGTCGATCCGGGTACCGCGGAACGCGGCATCAAAGGCGGCGGGCACGCCGGCGGCATCGACGCTGGCATGCGCGCCGCGACCGCCGGTGAGATCCTTGATGGCCGAGACGACGTCCCCGTCGCGGGGGTCGAGCACGTGTTGGACACCCAGACCGCGCAGCACGGCGCGTCGGGTGGGTGAGGGATCGGAGAAGATCACGTTGACACCGCGGCGCCGCAGCGTGAAGTACACCCCGATCCCGATCGGTCCGCCGCCGTGGATGACGGCGCTCTGGCCGCTGTGCAGCTGGCAGCGCTCGGCGGTGCGCCAGGCGATGGCCATCGGTTCGACCAGCGCGCCCTGCATGCCGGTCATGCCGGCGGGCAGTTTGTGGGCCATCGAGCGCTTGACGACGGAGAACTGGGCGAGTCCGCCGCTGTCGCGGTTGTAGCCGTGAAAGGCCAGCACGCCACAGTGGTTGTATTGACCACTTTCGCAGTACAGACAGTGGCCGCAGGTCTCCACGGGTTCGACGGCGACCCGGTCACCGATGCGCAGGTCCTCGATGCCGGCGCCGACCTCGACCACATCACCGCACAATTCGTGGCCCATGATGACGGGATTGACCACCCCGGTCAGCGGATGTGGCTCGCTCGTCCGGGTCGTTATCGGGCCGTCATAGTATTCGTGCAGATCGCTGCCGCAGATACCGTTGTACAGCACCCGTAACTTGACCTGGCCCGGACGGGTGACGGGCTCGGGGACATCCTCCAGACGTAGGTCCTGGCGTCCGTGATAAACCGCAGCGCGCATGCTCTCCTCCAGCCCCGAACGCTGCGGGGCGCGGCCAAGCTATGCTCCGTCGGCGGGGGCGTCAAGCGAGCCAGAAAGCGGGGCAGAAAGCGCGCCCTATCAGCCGTGCAACTGGGCGCCGAAGCTCAAGTCCTTTTCGGACAACAGGCGGATGGGCACGCGCGGTACCTTCCAGGTCTCATCGGCATATTCGCGGATGGTGCGGTCCGAGGAGAAGCTGTCGGAACGGGCCACGTTGAGCACGGACATCTGCGACCAGTGCAGGCTGTCGGCGTAGGCCTGGTCGACGAGTCGCTGGCAGTCGCCATAGGACTGAAAGTCGGCCAGTACGAGGTACGGATCCCACCCCAGCAGGCCATCGATCAGGGGTTTGAAGATCTGCGTGTCACCGCGTGAGAAGAATCCGTCCTTGACGAGGTCGATGACCTGGCGCAGTTCGGCGTTCGTGTCGTAGTAATGGCCGGGGTGGTAGCCCTGGGCCTTGATGGCGTAGACCTCCGGTGCGGAGAGGCCAAAGCTGAAGAAGTTCTCGGCGCCGACCTGCTGGGAAATCTCGATATTCGCCCCGTCCTGGGTGCCGATGGTCAGCGCGCCGTTCATGCAGAACTTCATGTTGCCGGTGCCGGAGGCTTCCTTGCCGGCCGTGGAGATCTGCTCGGACAGATCCGCGGCGGGGTAGATGTGCTGGCCGGTCTTGACGCTGAAGTTCGGCCAGTACACGACCTTGATGCGGCCCTTTACGGCCGGATCCTTGTTGACGATGTCGCCCACGGAAGTGATGAGCTTGATGATGAGCTTGGCGATGTAGTAGCCGGGTGCGGCCTTGCCGCCGAAAATGAAAGTGCGTGGCTGCATATCATGATGCGGGTCGGAGCGCAGCCGGTGATACAGCGCGATCACGTGCAGAATGTTCAGGTGCTGGCGTTTGTACTCGTGGATGCGCTTGACCTGCACATCGAACAGCGAATTCGGATCGACGGATACGCCGGTGCGGCTGCGGATGGCCTTGGCGAGCGTCGCCTTGTTGGCGTGCTTGATCTTCTGCCAGCGCTCGAGGAACACGGGGTCCTGGGCGAAGGCCTCGAGCCGGCGCAGGTTCGACAGGTCGCGCACCCAGTCATCACCGATGACCTCGCTGATCAACTGGGTCAGCCCGGGATTTGACAGCGCGATCCAGCGCCGCGGGGTGACGCCATTGGTCTTGTTGGAGAACTTCTCGGGCCACATGGCGTAGAAGTCCTTGAGCACGTCGGCCTTCAGCAGCTCCGAATGCAGCGCGGCGACGCCGTTGATGGCATGGCTGCCGACGCAGGCCAGGTGCGCCATGCGCACGAAGCGTTCACCGGCTTCATCGATCAGCGACATTCGGGTGACACGCTGATCATCGCCGAAGAAGCGGATGCGCACCTCGTCCAGGAAGCGCGCGTTGATCTCGAAAACGATTTCCATGTGCCGCGGCAGGACGCGGCGGAACAGCGACAGCGGCCAGCGTTCGAGCGCCTCGGGCAACAGTGTGTGGTTGGTATAGGCGAAGGTCCGGCGCGTGATTGCCCAGGCCGTATCCCAATCCATCGCGTTCTCATCGATCAGCAGCCGCATCAGTTCGGCAACGGCGATGGCCGGGTGCGTGTCGTTCAACTGCGCGGTGAACTTCTCGTGCAGCCGCTCGCGCGGAATGCCCTGGGTCTTGAGGATGCGCAGCATGTCCTGCAGCGAGCAGCAGACGAAGAAAAACTGCTGCTCGAGGCGCAGCTCCTTGCCCTGCACGGCCTCATCGTTCGG
>DATHOA010000100.1:0-4801 GCA_035485475.1 Steroidobacteraceae bacterium
GCTCGCGGCCCGCAGCACGACGCCAATCCAGATCAGATCATTCATGACTGTCGCCGGGCCTGCGCCGTCAGCACGACGACGCCGTACGTGGTCAATCAGCGCGGCTGCGGTGGGTTCCAGGGCATTTACCTTACCGATCGCGTGGTGTTCGAGGAATTCAAGGTGACTCTGCTTGCTTCGCTGCCATTTGGAAATCGTCTCGAAGGTCTCGATGTACCAGCGGATGAGCGCTGCCAGGGTCACGGGGTCATGCTGCTGGCGGCCTGGCACCGACTGGTTTTCGAGCTGTACTTCGCGGTGTTTTGCCCAGCTTGCCGCAGCAGAACGATGCGCAAAAGTCCGGTACTCCTGCTGGATCAGCGTTCTGCCTTTACGGATGCGAATGATCGCTGTGTAGCGCGTGGAACCATCGGCCTGTCGGCGTGCTCGTATCTGTGCCATGTCCCAAACTCAGAGGGGTCAAGCTATTCTTGACCCCTTTATGACCCCTCTGCAAACGATAAACTACCCGAAATGCCCAAGAATCCCGCAGAAACGCCAGAATCGAAAATGCCTATAAAAGTAGGCGTTTCTGCCGATTTGCCCCGAGAAAAGCTTGATCGGCGGGTCTCTGTCGCTCCCATGATGGATTGGACGGACCGCCACTGCCGGTACTTCCTGCGCGGCTTCTCGCCTGACTTCTTGCTCTACACCGAGATGATCACGGCGGCGGCCGTTCTGCGCGGCAATCGCGAACGATTGCTGGCCTTCGATGCGGCGGAACACCCGGTGGCTTTGCAGCTGGGGGGAAGCGATCCGACCGATCTGGCCAGCGCTGCGCGCATCGGTGCGCAGTTCGGCTATGACGAAATCAACCTCAACTGCGGCTGCCCCAGTGATCGGGTGCACAGCGGCGCCTTTGGCGCCTGTTTGATGCTTGAACCGGCGCGCGTCGCCGATTGTGTGGCCGCGATGCGTGCCGCGGTGAGCATTCCGGTGACCGTCAAGATGCGCATCGGTGTGGTGGCAGGGCACGGGGCGGCAGCGCGCGCGGCGATCGCGCAATACACGGACGACGACGCCGGGGCGTTGATGGGTTTTGTGGCCGCGGTCCGTAGCGCGGGCGCTGCGGCCGTCATCGTGCACGCCCGCAAGGCCGTATTGGGTGGGCTGTCACCCAAACAGAACCGCGAGGTGCCGCCGCTTCGGCACGAGATCGTGCGGGCCGTGAAGGAGCAGTTCCCGCAACTGCCCGTGATCCTGAACGGCGGCCTGCGGGAGGTCGGTTCGGTGGTGGAGGCGCTGTCCTGGTGCGACGGGGTCATGCTCGGTCGGGAGGCCTATCATCGACCCTGGCTACTGGTGGAGCTGCGCGCGGCGCTGGACGGGGGCTGGAAGGGTGCAGCGCCGGATCGCGCGGCGCTGCTCGCCAGGATGGCGGACTACGCCGCCCGCGAGCTTGCTCGGGGTGAGCGCCTGCCCAGCATCACCCGCCATATGCTGGGGCTGTACGCCGGTGAGCCCGGTGCCCGTGATTTTCGCCGCCGCCTCAGTGAAGGCGCACGGGAACCGCAGGCGCGCGCCGACCTGCTGTGCCGGGTAGCGCCGGCAAAGTAGCCATAGCACTTCAGTTGCGTATAATCCCGAGCATCGGTGCCGCGGCATTATGACAGCTGTGGCAGGGCTCCGCGTCTAAGTAGGTGCATGGGAAAAGATATCGAGCTGGCCATCCTTTTCGCGGACGTCGTGGGTTCCACCCGGCTGTATGAGCTGATGGGGGATCTGCGGGCCCGGGACATGGTTGCCATCTGCATCGATGTCATGCGCACCGCGACCGAACAGAACCAGGGCACCGTCATCAAGACCATGGGTGATGAGGTCATGGCGACCTTCGCGGACGCCGACCAGGCGCTGAACGCGGCCTCGCAGATGCAGCAGCAGATTTCACGCCATTCCCAGCTCAAGGTCGAAGGTCAACCGGTCGCGTTGCGTATCGGCTGTCACTTTGGGCCGGTGGTGCTGGAGAACCGCGATGTGTTCGGGGCCACCGTGCACACAGCCAATCGCATGACCAGCCAGGCCAAGGCCATGCAGATCATGACTACCGCCCAGGTGGTCGAGCGCCTCGCACCGCAGTGGCGGGCGGCGGTTCGCCAGGTCGATGTCGCGACGCTCAAGGGCCACGGGAACGAGGTCGTGCTGTACGAAGTGCTGTGGCAGACCGAGGATGTCACCAGCATGGTACCGGCCATCGGCATGAGCAATTTGAAACTCCCGCACCTGCGTCTGCGGCTGCAGTTCCAGGACCGGGAAATCGTGCTCGATGAGCGTCACCCGGGTGTCGCGATCGGTCGGGCCGAGGACAATGACCTCATCGTGAAGGGTAATCTGATCTCGAGGCTCCATGCGCGGATCGAGATCAATCGCCACAAATTCGTGCTGGTCGACCAGAGCACCAATGGCACCTTCGTCCAGTCCCAGGAGGGCGATGAGGCCTTCGTGCGCCGCGACAGCGTGCAGATCAAGGGCAAGGGGATGATCGGCCTGGGCAAACTGCCCGAAATGGACTCCCCGCAGACGATTCGTTTCGTCTGCGAAGAGGATTAGCCCAGCGCTTTTTCGACCTCATCGAGGTTCTGTACCAGGACCGCCGGCAGCCGCGCGCCGTACTGTCCCAGGTACTTGCGGAACTCGCCAACCTCCCGGCGCCACTGCACCGGGTCCACGTGCAGCAGCTCATCGAGCGCCGCCGGGGTGATAGCCAATCCCTTCACGTTCAGGTCCTGCGGGCGCGGCAGCGAGCCGATGGCCGTGTCGGTCGCACCGGAGGTTCCGGCCACTCGTTCCAGCATCCAGGCCAGCACGCGCAGGTTATCGCCGTAGCCGGGCCACAGGAACTTGCCCTGGTCATCGCGGCGGAACCAGTTCACGTGAAAAATCTTGGGGGGATTCTTCAACTTCGCACCGACGTTCAGCCAATGCTGCCAGTAGTCCGCGTAGTTGTAGCCGCAGAACGGCTGCATCGCCATGGGATCACGACGCACGATACCGACCTGACCGGTGGCGGCCGCCGTGGTCTCCGAGGCGACCGATGCGCCGATGAGCACACCATGCGCCCAGTCGCGGGCCTGGTAGACCAGCGGGGCGACCGTGCGCCGACGGCCACCGAATACGATGGCGGTAATGGGTACGCCCTTCGCATCCTCGGCGTGCGGGGAGTATCCCGGGTTGTTGCGGGCCGACACGGTGAAGCGCGAATTGGGATGCGCAGCGGGGCCCTTGGCCTTGTCCTTGTCATAGGGACGGCCCTGCCAGTCCGTGACCGGCGTGCCGTCCTTCAGGCCCTCCCACCAAGGCTGGTTGTCCGCCGTCAGCGCCACGTTGGTGAACAGCGTGTCGTGGCGGATCATGTCGTAGGCGTTGCGATTGGTTTCCGGATTGGTGCCAGGTGCGACACCAAAGTAGCCCGCCTCCGGATTGATGGCCCACAGCCGGCCATCCGCACCCGGGTGCAGCCAGGCGATGTCGTCGCCCACCGTGAATACCTTCCAGCCGGGCATCGAGTCCGGCGGAATCAGCATCGCCAGATTGGTCTTGCCGCAAGCCGAGGGGAATGCCGCCGCAATGTAGTGAGTTTCGCCCTTCGGGCTTTGCAGTCCGACGATGAGCATGTGCTCGGCCAGCCAGCCTTCGGTGCGTGCCTGGTAGCTGGCGATGCGCAGCGCATGACATTTCTTGCCCAGCAGGGCGTTGCCGCCATAGCCGGAGCCAAAACTCTCGATGAGCAACTCTTCGGGGAAGTGCATGATGAAGCGGCGGTTCGGATCCAGTTCGCCGATCGAGTGCAGCCCCTTGACGAACTTGCCGGTTCGCGAGATCAACTCGAGCGCCGGGCGGCCCATGCGCGTCATGATGTGCATGTTCAGCACGACGTACGCGCTGTCGGTGATTTCCACGCCGTAGCGTGCGAGCGGGGAATCGAGCGGACCCATGCAGTAGGGCACGACGTACAGCGTACGGCCCTTCATGCAACCGGCGAACAGGTCGCTCATTTTCGTGTGCGCGTCGGCGGGTGCCATCCAGTTGTTGTTCGGGCCGGCATCCTCCTTGTTGCGGGTGCACACGAAGGTCAGATGTTCGACGCGCGCCACATCGGAAGGATTCGAACGGGCCAGGTGACAGCCCGGAAATTCCTTCTCGTTGAGTTTGGACAGTTCGCCACTGGCGCGCAGCTGTTCGGTAAGCCGCGCGATCTCAGCCTCGGAACCTTCGCACCAGTACACCGAAGCCGGCTGAGTCAGGTTGCGAACCGACTCCACCCAGTCCGTGACTTGCGGGCAAAGTTTCGACAGCGGGAGGATCGCGTGCGGAGCTGTGGCCATGCGTTTCAGTCCTTATGAAGTCACTTGTTCAATTCACCGTGTCGCACGGTTTTTTTGATTTTTCGGAAGTTTTCCACGGCTTACGGAGTTGGCCGGCGACAGGCGGAATACATTAACCTTTCAATTATATAGAGCGCCGGCCGGGGTCCGCGGCCTGAAGTTCCGCCAATGATGCAGCTTTTGCCGCGCAAGTGCAGCATCTGCCTGCCCGAACTGTAATGTGTCTCGGAAGTTTTAGTGCAAGAAGCTGATTTAGAAGACATTTTCGATGCCGGGGGCAGCCTTGCCAGGGCATTAAAAGGGTTTGTGCCCCGACGCCAGCAGTTACATATGGCGCAACGCGTTGCCGATGCCCTCGAGGCGCGCCGCATGCTGGTGATCGAGGCGGGTACCGGGACCGGCAAGACCTTTGGCTATCTCGTTCCGGTCCTGCTGTCGGG
>DATHOA010000101.1:0-8266 GCA_035485475.1 Steroidobacteraceae bacterium
CCCACGTACAGTTCACGACCCGCAATGTACTCCTCGACCAGTGCATCCGAACCGATCTGCACATGCACAAACTCGATCCGCTCCTTGAGCTTCGCGACATCCTCCACCACCGAGGCCTGGGCTATGCCCAAAGATGCATCCTCGATCGTGGACTTCACGAACAGCGGGAAGCGCAGGCGGCGCGGGACGTTCACGCGCGCGCCGCGATTGAACACGGCGAACTGCGGGGTCGGAATGCGATGGTACGAGAGCAGCTGCTTGCACAGTGGCTTGTCGCGCGACAACAGCAGCCCACGCGGGTTGCAGCCCGTATAGGGCTGGCGCAGCAGCTCGAGGAACGCGACGACATGCTGGTCATAGGTGCCGATGCCGTCAAACTCCTCCAGGAGATTGAACACCACATCGGGTTTCCAGTCCGCGATCGAGGTACGCAGCTCCGTGAGGCTATCGAGGACGCCGACACACAGCACCTCATGGCCGCGCGCCTTGAGCGTCGATATGACGTCGTACTCGGTGCGCCACTCCGCGATTTCCTTCTCCGTACGCCCCTCAAGTGTGTCGGGCGGCACCAGGCTCGAGTGCAGAACGACGAGCACGCGCTGCTTTTTCATAGCGGGAAGTGTGGCGTCTCACCCTGCGCGTACAGTCTCGCGAGTCGGATCAGCATCCAGCGGACATGCCGCCCGGCATCGCGGCGATTGCCGCGCACATGAAGTTTCAAAGCGTCGCACCGTTCCATGATCATTCGCAGAAGCTGATAGATACTATACCGCTCGAGCTTCAGTTCACGCGACACTGAATTTACCAGCTGGATCTTCATCGAGCGCATCAGGGTGCTGGCGCGCACCGCGTCGCGCGGCACCGGCTGGGCGCGGAACACCTTCTGCACCAGCTCCTCGATCATGCCGCGCCGGTCGCTGCCGCGGCGCGCCAGCTTGTCCCGATAGACCTCCGCCAGGGTGCGCGTGTCCTTGGCGATGGACTCGATCCTGCGTCGGTTGCGTACCGGCGCGGTGCGGTCGCGCACGCTCGTCATCAACTCATCGACCCGACACAGCTTCTGGAAGGCCGGCCACTGCGCGTACGCGCGGCGCCAGTTCGAATTCGGTTTGAGCCACACCGCGAAGGTCTCCGCGAAGTCCTCCGTGGGATGCGCCTGGGCGTACCAGTCGCCCAGGTGATGCACGTAGCGGCGACTGCCCGGGCGTGCGCGGTAACGCTCCGGGTACGGGAGCGATGCCGGACCGAACGTCTCGCGCCAGCTCGCGCGGCGGCGCAGCCGGTAGGCATTGTCGAGCGCGTGGCCGGCCTCATGCCGCAGGATGCGCATCAGCCAGCGCGTGTTGCCGCCTTCGACCTGGTGCATCATGCGCCGCTCGAGCCGCTCCAGGCGCGGGTGCGCGAGGTAGAACGGTACGGCTATGCCGGGCACGCCGTCCGGCGAGAACCATTCCTCCGCCAGCCACGCATGCGGTTTGAACTGAATGCCGCGTCCGGCCAGCTCCACGTAAAGCCGCTGCATCGGGCGCGCGAGACGCGAGTCCTCGACCGTCAGATCCAGATCACAGAGCCTGACTTTGAGCAGCGCCTCATCGCTCAGCCGCACCCAGGCGCGCGCGCGCCGCGGCGTGGCCGATTTGCGGGTCTGCGAGGCTCGCGGGGGCATGCCCCAAGACTAGCATTGAGCCTGGCGCGACTGTCAGTCCGTCGCTGCGCTGTCCGGCTGCCAGGCGGCCACGAACTGGCTCTGTTCCCGGGTTTCCGGGATGGACGACCAGCGCCGTGCGCGGTCGCACTGCTGCCAGGCGCGATTCAGCGCATCCAGGGCGGCCGCGCCCGTCAGCCCCTCCTCGACCAGCCTGCAGCCGAGCACCGTACCGGTTCGGCCAATGCCCATGCGGCAGTGGACATAAACACAGCGGCCCGCATCCAGCGCACCTGCCAGGGCGAGCTGGATCTGTCGCATATAGGCGCGGTCGACCGGCAGGCCATGGTCCACGATGGGCAGGTGGAAGTACCAGATGCCATCCGGCAGCTGCGTGCTGTAGGCCGGCAATTCTCCCGGACGCGTCAGGTTGACGAAGCAGTTCACCCCTACGTCCATGAGCGCCCGCAGCCGCAGCCGCGTGTCTTCCTCGGATTGGCCGCCCGGATATTCCCCGCCCAGAAGTTTCCCGGGGGTAAGCCAGTAGCTGTTGGGCAGCGGCGGCCTGGCCTCCAGTTTGATCAGGCTCATGGAAGCGCCGCCTCCGCGAGGGTCTCGGTCGCGGCCAGTGCGTCCTCTTCTTCCAGAGTCATGGGCGCAATCCGGTCCAGTGACAGCAGGTCCAGCGGCGCCTGCGGCACCGGGCCTGCGCTGCCGCGCAACGCCTCCAGGCTCCTGAAGTCGTGCAGCCGGGTATCCGCCAGATGGCTCGGGGCCACATTGCGCAGTGCCGCAAAAATGTTCTGCATCCGGCCGGGGCTTTCGCGCTCCCACGTGGCCAGCATGCGCTTGACCTGCAGGCGCTGCAGGTTGGCCTGCGAGCCGCACAGGGTGCACGGGATGATCGGGAACTCGCGCGCGGCCGCATAGCGGGCGATCTGTGGCTCACTGACGTAGGCCAGCGGGCGGATGACGATATGGCGCGCATCATCCGACAGCAGCTTCGGCGCCATCGCCTTGAGGCGTCCGCCAAAGAACAGGTTCAGGAAGAACGTCTCGAGGATGTCGTCCCGGTGATGGCCGAGTGCGATGCGCGTGATGCCGTGCTCGCTCGCGTAGCGGTACAGGGCGCCGCGCCGCAGCCGTGAGCACAGGCCGCACATCGTCTTGCCCTCCGGCACCACCCGTTTGACGACGCTGTAGGTGTCCTGCTCGATGATGTGATACGGCACCCCCAGTTCGCGCAGGTATGCCGGCAGGACATCCTGCGGAAATCCCGGCTGTTTCTGGTCGAGGTTCACGGCCACCAGGTCGAAGTCCACCGGTGCGCCGCGCCGCAGGGACAGCAGAATGTCCAGCAGCGTGTACGAGTCCTTGCCGCCCGACAGGCACACCATGACGCGATCCCCCGCGCCGATCATGCCGAAATCCGCAATGGCCTTGCCCACCTGGCCGCGCAGGTGCGATTGCAGGCGCTGCGCCGTGCGCGACAGCATCAGGCCGCGGCGCTGTTCGTGGCCGACTCGAGGTACTTGCCTTCGAGGTAGCGCATGAACGGTACGGCCGACAAGGTCTTGCCCGTCGCATCGAGCAGCAGTTCCTGCAAGGTCCGGCGCGCGCCCTGCCCATGCACATGGCTGCGCAACCAGCCGAACAGTCCCGCGAAATCGCCATGCGCGATCTGCTCGTCCAGATCGTGCACGTCATCGCGCAGGCTCTCGATGAGCTGCACCGCGATGACGGCGCCCAGCGCATACGAGGGGAAGTAACCGAACGAGCCCACGGCCCAGTGAATGTCCTGCAGGCAGCCCTCGCGATCATTCGCCGGGCGCACCCCGAGCCGCTGCTCCATTTCCGCGTTCCAGGCCTGCGGCAGGTCGCGCACCGCCAGTTCACCCGACATCAGGCGTTTCTCGAGCTCGTAGCGCACCAGCACATGCAACGGATAGGTCAGCTCATCCGCATCCACGCGGATCGCGCCGCGGCGCACCCGCGTGAGGTGCGCGTACAGGTTTTCCGGGTCCCAGGCCTGGCCCGACACCCCGAACTGTCTGCTCAGTTGTGGACTGAGATACCGGGCAAACGCGCGACTGCGGCACACCAGGCGCTCGAGCAGCAGCGACTGGCTCTCCTGCGCCACCATGCCGCGATCGCGGCCTACGGGCTGGTCGCGCCAGGCCTCCGGCAAGCCCATGTGGTACATCGCATGCCCCGTCTCGTGCATCGCGCTGAG
The DNA here is from genome assembly GCA_035485475.1 of Steroidobacteraceae bacterium. Lineage (GTDB taxonomy): Bacteria > Pseudomonadota > Gammaproteobacteria > Steroidobacterales > Steroidobacteraceae > DAIDKA01. Next base: position 3,879 of record DATHOA010000101.1, read on the forward strand.
CAGTCCCGTGAAGACATCGGCCTGGTCGTAGCGGGTCGTGAGCCGCATGTCACCCGGCACGCCCTCCGTGAAGGGATGCTCGCTTTCATCAAGCCGGCCGCGATCGAACTCGAAGCCCATGGCCTTCATGATATCCACCACCAGCGCCCGCTGGCGGCCCGGGGTGAACTTGCCTTCCAGCGGCAGCAGCGGCCGCGCCTCCTGCATCGCAATCACTTCGCGGGTCAGCGAGGGCAGACGCCGTGAGATCGTCTTGAAGACCGCGTCGATATCGACGCTGGAGATCCCCGGACTGTATTCATCGACGAGGGCGTCGTACGGGGACAGGTTCAGCGCCTGTCCCAGCAGCGCCGCCTTGTCACGCACCAGCATCACGACCTCTTCGAGGTGCGGCGCGAAAATCTCGAAACGCCCTTCCGCGCGTGCGCGCAGCCACTGCGCCTCCGCCTGTGCCGTCGCATGCGCCAGGCGCGACACCAGGTTCGCCGGGGTCGCGATCGCGTGGTCGCGTTGGCGACGCATTTCGCGCAGGTTGGCGATCTGCCAGTCATCGAGGCCTTGAGTGTTGGCGTGCGCCCGGTCCAGGAGGCGTGTGATCTTCGGCGCCGTGAGCAGCGTGTGGTATTCGGTCTGCAGCGCCGCGAGCTGTTCACCGCGCAGGGCCGCGCTGCCGCGCGGCATCATCACCGAGGCGTCCCAATTCAGGAGTGAAATGGCGCCGCGGAAGGCATGGAGGCGCTTGAACTCCTGCTCAAGCTGCTTGTACGGGGGGGCTGACATCTTGGACACCGGGGAAGGGATCGGGCGCCATTGTACCAGCGCAAGCCGCTACGGAAGGTCCTGCACCGCACTAACTTATTGATATAAAATGGGTTTATATGACCCACCTCCGGTTGACAGCCCCGGCGCAAGCCCCCGCCGTACTGCATTGCAACAAGGAACGTTCATGGCGAAGAATTCCTGGTCGTTCGTCGTGCCGCAGCTGGCGGCGCCCATTGGCGTCACGCGCTGGGGTCACTTTGGAATGCCCGTCGTCCTGTTCGCCAGTGCCGGCGACGACAGCCTCGAAGCGGAGCGGCTGCAGCTCATCGCCGCGCTCGCGCCGCTGCTCGATTCGGGACGGATCAAGGTCTACGCGGTCGATGGCACCGCCATGCGCGTGCTGCTGGGGGGGAACGCCGCCCCCGATGCGCGCCTCCAGGCCCTGCGTGCGTTTGACGAGTGGGTCATGAGCGGCCTGGGACCACATGTCCGGCGCGACTGCGAAAACGACACCCTCGAGCTGTTGGCCTGCGGCTGCGCCCTGGGCGCCGCCAGTGCGATGCAGGCCCTGCGGCGCGATCCGCCGCTGTTTCGCGGCGCCATCGGGCTGTCCGGCACGTATCACCTGCTGCCGTGGCTGCGGCCGGCGCAGCCCTGGGCTGCCGATCCGCCAGGCGGCGCGGACGTCTCGCCTCTGCAGGGATTCGCGCAGCTGCCCGAGGGGCCGGCGCTGGCCCGGTTGCGCCAGCGGCGCGTGACACTCGCCTGTACCGCCGGTGACTACGACGACCCCGCCGCAAGCCAGGCGCTGGCTCAGCAGCTGCGCGACCGCGGCATCACGACCCGTACCGAGGTGTGGGGACGTGAATTCCATTTTGGGTTTTCCAGCTGGTGCCGGATGCTGCCCCGCTTCGTCGGCGAGTGGCTTTGAACGGCTGGGCTAGAGGTGGCAGCAATTCGGCCAGCTGGCCACGACCACCCCGACCGTGACGGCGATGGCGAAGATCACCACCAGAATCAGTCCGATCAGCCACTGTCGTCGCAAGAACTACGGTCCCCATCACTAAAGCCTGCGATGCAACCGGTATCCTACAACCCATGCCTGTAAGAATCTGCGCCATCGCCTCCGAAGTCGCGCCATTCGCCAAGACCGGCGGCCTGGCCGATGTCACCGCGGCGCTCACCAAGTACCTGCACGCCCACGGTCATGACATCCGGCTGTTCACGCCGCTGTACTCCGCCATCGACCGGGCGGCCTGGGCGCCGAGTCTCGCACCGCGGTTGACGGGTCTGACGATCAGCATCGGTCCGCACCAGTATCAGTATTCGGTCTACACGGCCACGTTGCCGGATTCACAGGCCCAGGTGTACCTGATCGACTGCCCGACGCTGTACGCGCGGGATGCGATCTACTCCGCCGCGCCCGATGAGCACCTGCGCTTCCTCGCCCTGACGCGTATCGCCATCGAGTGCTGCCAGCACCTGGCCTGGAGTCCGCAGATCCTGCACTGCCATGACTGGCATGCCGGCTTCGGACCGCTGCTGCTGCGCACGCTGTACAGCTGGGATCAGCTGTTCGCCGCCACGCGCACGGTGCTCACCATCCACAACATCGGTTACCAGGGCGAGTTCCCCGCGGCCGCCGTCGCCGACCTGGCACTGGGTGACAACGCCTACCTGCTGCACCAGGATGATCTGCGCGCCGGTCGTATCAATCCGCTCAAGCACGGTTGCATGTATGCGGACGCCATCACCACGGTCAGTCCGACCTATGCGCTGGAGATCCGCACTCCCGAATACGGCATGGGACTGGACGCCGTGTTGCGCGAGCGGGCCTCCGCGCTGGTCGGCATCCTCAACGGCGTCGATTACGATGAATGGGATCCGCGCAACGATCGTCACATCGGCACCGCTTACGACCCCGCGCACCTGTCCGTGAAGGCCGCCCTGAAACAGCAGTTCGTGACCCGCATGGGCCTGCGGGCCGGTCCGGGTACGGCGCTGGTCGGTGCGGTCACGCGGCTCGCAGCCCAGAAGGGCATCGAGCTGATCGTCGGCGCTTTGCCGCAGCTGCTTGCCGCTCGTGACCTGGTGTTCGTCGCGCTCGGCGCGGGCGAGCCGCGTTATGAGGAGTCATTGCGCGCCCTGGCCCAGGAGTGGCCCGGACGGGTCGTATTTCACGAAGGTTACAGCGAGGAGCTCGCGCACTGGATCGAAGCCGCCAGCGATATGTTTCTCATGCCGAGCCAGTACGAGCCCTGCGGCCTCAACCAGATGTACAGCCTGCGCTACGGTACCGTGCCAGTCGTACGCCGCACCGGCGGGCTCGCCGACTCCGTGCAGCGCTACAACCCGGCCACCGGCAGCGGCACCGGGGTCGTGTTCGATCCCTTCACCGCGGCGGCCCTGACCTCTGCCCTGGACACGGCGCTGGATCTGTACGCGCAACCCAGTCATTGGGATCGCCTGGTGCGCAATGGCATGGCGCAGGACTTCTCCTGGGAGCGCCAGGGGGGGCACTATGTGGCGCTGTTCGAGCGCATGCTCCAAACGAACTAATGCAGCTGCAGCTCGCCGTGCTGGTCGAACGGCACCGAGCGCAACAGGCCCGAGGACAGTTCGACCTTGCCCCTGATCCGGTATTCGACCGGTCCCGCATTGCCGCGCACGAACATGCGCAGCAGGGCGGCCGCGGCATTGGCCGTGACATTCATGTCGAACTCGGCATCCCCGCGCGCCGGCACCACGAAGCTCGCACCCGATTCCCCGCGGGCGCACTCCTCGCCGTTCACATCCAGGGTGTAGTTCAAGCCCTGCACCGGCAGCTCGCGATCATTCGGATTGTGTACGCTCATGCGCACCTGCAGATGCTGCTGCCACAGATCACTGTGGCCCATCTGGATATTCACCACCGCGAGCGTCGGGGCCTGCAGATGCGTCCCCAGCACCGAGCAGCCGGCCACCGCGCCCGCAAGCGTCAGCGCGAACGCCGGGGCGACGCTCCTAAACACGACCGAATACCCGGTTCAGCAAGGCGAAACGCTGCGCCAGTTCCGCCGTCAGGGAATGCCCGGGCAGGCGCCAGGACCAGTTGCCGATGGCCGTTCCCGGCGTGTTCAGGCGCGCCTCCGAACCCAGGCACAGCACATCCTGCATGGGCACGACCGCCAGCTGCGCCACGCTGGCCATGACCGCGTGAATCATGGCGTCCGGCATCTGCCCCGGCGCGGCGCGCAGGAAGTAGTCGACCCGGCGCTGCGTTTCCGCGTCGAGGCTGGTGTACCAGCCCACCGTGGTGTCGTTGTCATGCGTTCCGGTGTACACCACACTCGCCTGCTCGTACATGTGGGGCAGGTGCAGATTGTCGCCGGCGCCATCGAAGCCAAATTGCATGACGCGCATGCCGGCCAGGCCAAAGTCCACGCGCAATGCCTCAACATCCGGAGTGATCACGCCCAGGTCCTCGGCGACCAGGGGCAGCGACAGCGGCCCCGACCAATCGGCGCCGACACCGTCTCCAGCACCCAGCGAACGCTCGATCGCCCGGAACAGCCCGAGCCCGGGCCCCCGCTGCCAGGTGCCATCGACGGCGGTGCGGGCGCCCTTGGGGACCGACCAATAGGAGA
>DATHOA010000102.1:0-2562 GCA_035485475.1 Steroidobacteraceae bacterium
TTGTCCACGGTCCAGGCCGTGGGAAAAATCGATGCCCTCCGGGAGCGATGCGCCCAGCAGCAGCTGCAGCGCATCGCGGTCCTGGGCCAGTTGCCGTTTGTACTGGGCGAGGTTGGCCTGCGCCGTATCCACCGTGCTTTCTGCCTGCCGCAACGCCAGCTCCGTCGTGGTGCCGCCGCTGAACAGCTTCTGCGTCAGCGCGTAGGAGTCTTGCTGGCTCTTCAACGTGTCGCGGGTGATGTCCAGCAGGGTCTGATCGGCAAGCACCGTGATGTAGGCCGTTGCGACTTCCGCCACGAGGGTGAGCTGTACCGTGCGCCGCGTCTCGCCGGAACTGAAGTACTGCTGCAGGGCTGCATGGCTGAGACTGCGGATGCGACCGAACAGGTCCAGCTCATAATTCGTGAAGCCGACGCCGACGTCATAGGTGTGCGTGGTAATACCGCTGGGCACAGCGATTGGCTTGCCGCCACCGGCGCCCCCTGATAGCACACCGGGAGGAATCTGACCCTCCACCACACCGAGGGGAATTCTGTTTACCTGCTCCGTGGCGCTCGCATCCACGCTCGGAAACAAGTCGGCGCGCTGGATGCGGTATTGCGCCTGAGCGCTTTGCACATTCAGAACCGCGACGCGCAAGTCGCGGTTGTTGGCAAGCGCCAGCGCGATCAGCTGCTGAAGCTGCGGATCGGGAAAGAATTCGCGCCAACCGACGTCGACGGCGGCTGCCCCACCTGCGCGGCCGCCCTCAAGCGGCGGCACCGGCGCCGCCGGGCGCTGGTAATGCGGCTCCAGGGTGCACGCGCCGAGGCTGATGGCCACCGCCGCTGCGAGAAGATATTTACTGCCGCGAGTCACTCTCAGCTCCCCGAGGCCGGTGGCAGGGACTGCGGTGGCAAGGGCGGTGGCGGCTCCTCGTGGCTGCGCCGGCCGCTGAACACCGAGCGGACGCCCACGAAGAACACCGGCACGAGGAACACGGCGAGCACCGTGGCCGTCAGCATGCCGCCGATCACACCCGTGCCGATGGCGATGCGGCCGCCGGCGCCCGCGCCGGTGGCAATCGCCAGGGGCAGCACGCCCAGGATGAAGGCCATCGAAGTCATGAGGATCGGCCGCAGACGCTGGCGCGCCGCCGCGATTGTGGCCGCGATCAGCGGCATGCCGCGCGCCTGGTTGTCCAGCGCGAACTCCACGATCAGGATCGCGTTCTTGGCCGAAAGTCCCACCGTGGTGAGCAGCCCCACCTGGAAGAACACGTCGTTACCGAGTCCGCGCCACAGCGTGGCCGTGATGGTGCCGATGATGCCCAGCGGCACCACCAGCATGACCGCGAACGGTATCGACCAGCTTTCGTACAGCGCCGCGAGGCACAGAAACACGACGGTGAGCGAGATGCCGTACAGCGCCGGTGCCTGCGAGCCCGAGCGTTTCTCCTCATAGGACAGGCCGGTCCACTCGTAGCCCACGCCCTTGGGCAGCTTCGTCACCGCCACCTCCATCGCGGCGAGTGCATCACCCGTGCTCCTGCCGGGTGCCGGCGCGCCCAGGAATTCCAACGCGGGTGTGCCGTTATAGCGCTCCAACTTGGGCGAGCCGACGATCCAATGCGCGGAGGCGAAGGTCGAGAACGGCACCATCTGGCCCGCGCCGTTGCGCACATACCAGAGATCCAGGTTCTGCGGCAGCATGCGCGAGTCCGCATCGCCCTGCAGGAACACCCGCTTGACGCGGTTGCGGTCGACGAACTGGTTGACGAAAGCCGAGCCCCAGCCGGCGCCGAGGGCATCGTTGATGTTGCCGATCGCAAGACCGAGCGCGCTGGCCTTTTCCCAGTCGATGTCGAGTTTGTACTGCGGCTCATCATCGAGGCCGTTCGGCCGTATCATGCCGATTGCCGGATCCTTGCTCGCCATTCCCAGCAGCTGACCGCGCGCCTGCATCAGCGCCGCATGCCCGAGGTTGCCACGGTCCTCCAGCTCGAAGTCGAATCCCGAGGCGTTGCCCAGCTCCAGGGCCGCCGGCGGTGCGAACGCGACGACGATCGCTCCGCGGATCTGCTGGAAGCGGCGGTTGGCGCGGCCCGCCAGGGCAAACACCGAGTTCTTGGCCCCTGGGCGCTCCGACCAGTCCTTCAGGCGGATGAATAATAGGCCGGCGTTCTGCCCATGGCCACCGAAGCTGAAGCCGTTGATGGTGAACACGCCGCTCACCAGGGCCTTCTCCTCGTTGAGGAAGTAGTCGCGCGCCTCGTTGAGCGCCCGCTGCGTAAGCTCGCTGGCAGCGCCCGGTGGGGCGGACACCTGGACGTACAAAATGGCCTGATCCTCATCGGGCAGGAAGGATCGCGGTACGCGCACAAACAGCAGGGCCATCCCCACCACGATGACCCCATACACCAGGAAGTAGCGCCGGGTACGCCCCGTGACATGGGTGACCCCGCGCTCGTAGCCGCGATTCATGCCGTTGAAGCCGCGATTGAACCAGCCGAACAGCCCGCGTTCGCGCTCGTGGGCCGTGGCGACCCGCGGCTTCAGGAGCGTCGCGCACAAGGAAGGTGTG
>DATHOA010000103.1:0-22951 GCA_035485475.1 Steroidobacteraceae bacterium
GGAGGAGTTCAAACTCGAGTTCGCCAAAGCGTGGTTCAAGCTGACCCACCGCGACATGGGGCCGCGCGCCCGCTATCTGGGTCCGGATGTGCCGCAGGTGGACCTGATCTGGCAGGACCCGCTGCCCAAGGCGGATTATCCTGTGATTGAGGCGGCGGACATCTCCGCCCTGAAAGTGAAGATTCTAGCTTCCGGGTTGACGGTACCGCAGCTGGTGCGTACCACCTGGGCTGCGGCCGTGACATTCCGCGGGACCGACTATCGCGGCGGCGCCAATGGTGCACGCATCCGCCTCAGCCCCGAAAAAGACTGGGCCGTCAATGATTCGAAGGAACTAGCCGAAGTGTTGCAGCACCTCGAGGCCATTCAGAAGGACTTCAACAAGACACACGCCGGCGGCAAGCGGGTCTCGCTCGCGGACCTGGTCGTCCTCGGCGGCGACGCCGCGGTCGAACAGGCCGCGCAGGCCGCTGGCCACCCTGTCCAGGTCGCCTTCACACCCGGCCGCGTGGATGCGACGCAGGAGCAGACCGACGTCAATTCCTTCGCGGTACTGGAGCCAACCGCCGATGCCTTCCGCAACTACCTTGCGCCGGGCCAGAGTCGTTCCCCCGCCGAACTGATGGTCGACCGGGCCAACCTGTTGACCCTGTCGGTGCCGCAGATGACGGCGCTGGTCGGTGGCTTGCGCTCGCTGAACGCCAACGAGGGCCAATCCCCGCACGGGGTGTTCACAAGCCGTCCGGGTACGCTGAGCAATGACTTCTTCGTCAACCTGCTCGACATGTCCACGGTGTGGAACAAGTCGGCCAGCACGCCAGGCCTCTACGAGGGACATGACCGCAAGACCGGCCAGGTCAAGTGGACCGCGACCTCCGTGGACCTGGTGTTCGGCTCCAACTCCGAGCTGCGCGCGGTCGCCGAAGTCTATGCCGAGTCCGACGGCGAGGAGCGCTTCGTGCAGCAGTTCGTGGCAGCATGGACCAAGGTGACGAACCTGGACCGCTTCGACCTGCACCGCTGAGCGACCGGGGACGGGTCCGTGTGCAGGACCCGTCCCATGCGCTTACTCCAGGCCGAAGGCCAGCAGGATATTGCCCGGCAGCCCGACCAGGCTGCCGTTGCCTGAATTGACGAACAGCATGCCGCCAGCGACCACCGGGCCGGGGCCATCCATGCTGCCGCCGCTGGCCTTCACGTCATTCACGGTCTTGAATGAACGGCTGGTGTTGAACAGCCAGATCACCTTGCCGGTCTTGGTCGAATAGGCACGCAGTCCGCCGTCCATGCCGCTGCTGAGAATGGCACCGGGAATTGCGGTCACCGCGGCGCCCTGCCCGGTGCTGCAGCCCACCTGTCCCGCGCACAGCGCCTGCGGACGCGGCGCGGCCCATGCCAGGCTGCCGTCCTTCAGATTCAGCGCGTGCACGCCGCCCGGAGTTTCCGTGAGCAGATCGGCGGTGCCGATGAACACCCGATCGCCTGCGATGGCGCCGCCCCACATGCCGCCCAGGCCGCTGCCTTTGCCGACCCGGTACTGCCACACCACCTTGCCTTGCTGGTCCGGATCCATCGCATAGGCCATGCCCGATTTCTGCGGCAACACCAGCAGGTCACGCCCCGGCAGGTGCGCCAGCGCCGGTGAGGCCGAGAAGTCGTAGTCCGGTCCCAGGGTCGCGGGGCAACCCGTGTTCGGATTGTTCGTCGCCGCGCAGCCCATGGCCCACACATCGTTGGGCAGCACCTGGCTTACCCATTTGATCGCGCCGGTGACCATATCCAGCGCCAGCACCGCATCGCTGGTGTGCTGCGGGGGATCCGTGTAGGCATTGCCCGTGGCCACGTAAATGAGCTTGCGCTTGGCATCGATGGTCGGCGAGGACCAGATGCCCACACCCGACGGACCGAACATCGGCAGGCCGGCGGCGGATTTGCCGCGCGGCTGCGGCTGCGGCACGGTGTAGGTCTTCCACAGTACCTTGCCGGTGTCGATATCCAGCGCGGTCACGCTGCCACGCAGGGTGCAGCAGCCCTTGGTCGCATGGATTCCCTGTCCTTCCTCTCCGACGCCCTGGATCGGGATATACACGCGCCCCTCATAGGGCGCCGGCGCGCCGGTGATTGCCGCGGACGGGTGCGTATCGATCTTCGTGGTCCACACCTGCTTGCCGGTCTGCGCATCGACCGCGTACGCGTTGGCCTGGCGATCGCCAAACAGGACGACATTGCCCGGCTTGCCGTCGGCACCGTGGTACGGCGCGACCGACAGCGCCGTCGGCACGCCGGCCGGAGCCTTGAACATCCAGTAGGTGCAGCCCGTCGCCGGATCCAGCGCATACACCCCGCCGTTGTCACTGGCGACGAACAGGCGCCCGCCCGCGACCGCCGGCTGGGTGCGCGCCGCGGGGACATTCGCGTAGCCGAACGCCCATTTGAGCTTCAGGTGCGGCAGATCCGCTGCCGACAGGCCGCCCGCGGCCTTATCCTGAAAGCGTGTGTTCTCCAAACTATTGCCCCAGCCACTCCAGCGGGGCATGGTCGCCGGATCACTCATCGGCACCTGCTGCGCGCACAGTTTTCCGGCCGTGACCGCGGCCAGCTGCACCGGGCCGAAGGGCCGGCCCGTGATGAACTGCGCCACCGCTTTGCGTTCCGCGTCGGTCAGGGTCGAACCCTGCGCCTGCATCTTGCCGGTCGTCAGGGCCGTGAGAATCGCCTCCGGGGCGTAGCGATGCAGCAGCTCGACGGGCACCGCACGGGCATCGGCGGTGGCCGGCGCCTTGCCGGCGGTGGGCACCAGGCTCAAATGGCACACGGCGCAGACGCGTTTGAATACCGCCTGCCCCTGGGCCTTGACCGCGGCGCTCTGGGCCTGTGCGACGCCGAGCATGACGGCGTTCAACATCAGCAGCCCCGCAATCCTTACGTGTGATTGACGAATCATCGGTTCTTCCGTGCGATTGCGGCGAGTTGCCAGCGAGGCCGAAGTATACGCTGTGTGGCGCGCATGGAGTCGCGTGGCCGAAACTGGGATACTGGACGACCGCATTGCAGGAGTCGCAATCATGCCGAAGAAAATCATGCTGCTCGTCGGCGACTACGTCGAGGACTATGAAACCATGGTGCCCTTCCAGATGCTCGTGATGGCCGGGCACAAGGTGGACGCAATGTGCCCCGGCAAGGCCGCCGGCGACTATGTCCTCACGGCGGTCCACGATTTTGACGGTGCGCAGACCTATTCCGAAAAGCCGGGGCACCGCTTCGCGCTCAATGCCACTTTTGATGCCGCCAATCCTGCCGATTACGAGGCCCTGGTGATACCCGGCGGGCGCGCGCCCGAGTATCTGCGCCTGGATGCGCGAGTCCTGAAGGCCGTGCAGCACTTCGCGCAGGCGAACAAGCCGATTGCGGCGGTGTGTCATGGCGCCCAGGTGCTGGCCGCGGCCGATGTGATCCGCGGTCGCCGGATCTCCGCGTATCCCGCCTGCGCGCCCGAAGTGCGGCTGGCCGGCGCCGAATACGCGCAGATACCCATCGACCAGGCCGTGACCGATGGCAACTTCGTGACGGCGCCCGCCTGGCCTGCGCATCCGGCCTGGATACGGCAGTTCCTCACGGTGCTCGGCACCAAGATCACACACTGACGGGAACCTGCTAGTGGACATGCGCGATCAGGACGAGAGCCGCAACGTCGAGGACGTTCGCGGTTCCAGCGGCGGCGGCGGGTTCCAGTTCCGGCCGGTGCACGGCATTGGCCTGGGCACGATCGTCATCGCGCTGATTGGGGGGTGGGTGCTGGGCATCAACCCCCTGCAGATACTCGGACTGCTCAGTGGCACGCCCGTGCAGCAGACCGCGCCCCCAACAGCCGACCCGACGGCGGACCAGGGTGCCGACCAGCCGCCGGGCCCGACGGCGGACACCGAAGATCCACAGGTCCGGTTCGTGTCGCAGATCCTGCGCAGCACCGAAGTGGTGTGGACCGATACGTTCAAGCAGATGGGCCGCACCTACGAGAATCCCAAACTGCGCCTGTTCCGCGACAGCTATCCGACGGCCTGCGGCCAGGGGGAGGCGGCCGCCGGACCGTTCTACTGCCCGAACGACCGCATCGTGTACCTGGATCTGGGTTTCTTCGACCTGATGACCCAGCAACTGAATGCACCCGGCCAGTTCGCCCATGCTTACGTGATCGGCCACGAAGTGGGCCACCACGTACAGAACCTGCTCGGGATACTGGGCCGGATCGACGCGCAGCGCGAGCGCAGTAGCGCCGCGCAGTCCAACGCCCTGAGTGTCAAGATCGAACTGCAGGCCGATTGTTTCGCCGGCGTGTGGGCGCGGCGTGCGCAGCAGGAGAAGGGCTGGCGCCTCGAACCGGGCGATATTGAAACCGCGCTCAATGCCGCCAGCCAGATCGGGGATGACACCCTGCAGAAAAGGGCCCGCGGCACGGTGGTGCCGGAATCCTTCACGCATGGCACCAGCGCGCAGCGGGTCTCCTGGTTCAAGCGCGGCATCGATTCCGGTGACCCGAACCAGTGCGACACGTTTGGCACCGGCAATGTGACCGGATCCGGCTGATGCCGCGCGGCGGATGCGCCGGCGCCGCACTGGCGGCAAGCATGGCCTGCTTGTGCGCGGCGCTGTGTTGTCCCGTGCCTGCCCGGGCACAGGCGGCGGGCGCAAACGCGCCGCCCGGACCGGGCGATGCGCGCGTCGAGTTCGACATTCCCGCGCAACCCATGGCCGCGGCCCTCAATGCCTGGGCCGTGCAGGCCAACACCCAGGTATTCGTCGATCCCGGCCCCGTGGCCCATCTCACCGCGCCGGCGATCAAAGGCGCATTCACCCCCCGCCAGGCCCTGCGCGCCCTGCTGGCCCATAGCCGTCTGCAGGTCTCGCAGGGTGCCAATGGCGTATTTTTGATCAAGCCCCGACCGACCGCCGTGGTGAATCAGCAGCCTCCCGCACCGCCCACTGCCGCGCCCGAAGGGCCCGCAACGCCTGCGGCCGTTGCACGCGAAGTGCCGACGACGCGCGCCAGCGAAGGACCGTGGCTGCTGGGCTTCTTTGTCAATTATGCGCAGGACAACGGCAATGCCTCCGGCGGCGCCAGCGCCGCCGTAACCGGGGAATATTTCATCACTGACCATGTTGCCGCGGCGTTGGCCCTGACGGTCCCGCGCACCCACTCGTTTGAAGTACCCGGGACTGCGGCGGCGGCCGCGCATCGTGCGAGTGCCCGCCTGCAGTCTTCCGCGGTGACATTCAAATACTATTTCGCGCCTGAGGATCGCTGGGATCCGTACCTGGGCGCCGGTGTCGATGTCACGGCCCTATACGAGGTGAGCGGCGTGGCCGGGCTGGACCGGGTGACTGCCGGACCCATCGCCGAAGCCGGTGTCAATCTGCGGCTCGACCGGCACTGGATGCTGAATGCGGCCGCGAGCTGGGCGCAAGTCCAGCCTGCTGCAGGCGCCATGCCAAGCCGGGATATCCGGCTTGATCCGCTGCAATTCGACTGCGGATTTGTGTACCGATTCTGAGTGGCTTTCTCGTAAAATCAGCACACATGAAGCCCGATACGACCCAACTGAGCGCCGGCGTGGCGCAAAGCGCCTATCCGCTGGACCTGGACGGGCCGGAGGCGGCCGCTGCCGCGGAGCCGACCCCGGCCGACCCTTCGCACCGGGCCTATGTCACGATGCTGTTCAATCGGCATCGCGTCTCCCTGCAGCGCTACCTGCTGCGGCTGGTGCCGCCCGAAGACGCGGCGGAACTGGTGCAGGAGAGCTACTACCGGCTGCTGCGCCACGGCGAGATGGTGAAGATCGATGCCATGGCGCGGGCCTTTCTGTTTCAGACCGCCACCAATCTCGCGCGCGATCACTATCGCCGCCGGGCCTCGCATCGCGCCGCGCTGCATGTGCCCATCGAGGATCAGGAAATCATCGAGGACCACCTGGGTCCCGACGCACACCTGGCCGGTGAGCAAATGCGCGCGCTGCTCGAACGGGCCATCGCCGACCTGCCCGCGGACACGCGCACCGTGTTCCTGCTGCACCGCTTCCGCGATCTGACCTATCCGCAGATCGCGCAGCTCATGAGTCTCAGCGGCCGCACTGTCGCGCGCAAGATGGCCGAAGCAATCGAGCGGCTCAGCGCCGCAATGTCGGAGGCCACGTGACCACGCCGCTTGGGAGAAACACGGCCGCGCAGTGGTTCGCGCAGGCGCGCTCCGGGGATACCGATCCGGCCCATGAACAATCATGGCTGCAGTGGATCGAGGACGAAGGCCATCAGCAGGCCTACGAAAACTGCGAACTGGCCTGGGAGCTGTCCGGCGAACTGCGCGGCAGCCCCGCAATCAACGCGCTGCTGGCCGCCGCGCCAACCGTCCGGGCCAGATGGCGCGTGCCGGTATGGCAGGTGGGTCTGGCCGCATCGCTGATTGCCCTTGGCGCCTTCGCCTGGTGGTTCGCGGTCGCGCCCACGACCACGCAATACAGCACCGGGGTCGGCGAGCAGCGCACGGTGACATTGGCCGACGGTTCCACGGTATTGCTGAATACCGACAGCGAGGTGCGGGTGCAGCTGTCGCGGCGGGTGCGACGAATCGAACTGGCGCGTGGCGAGGCATTATTCAGCGTCAGCCATGATCCGCATCGGCCCTTCGAAGTGCATGCCCTGCAGGGCGTCACCACCGCGGTGGGCACGCAGTTCGATGTCGAACTCACCCGCGGCGGCGCGGCGATCTCCGTGCTCGAAGGCACGGTCACGGTCGGCAGCAGCAGCAGCGGCGCAGCCGCGCCCTCCGTCGCGGTGTCGGCGGGTAATGGCGTCGGCTACAGCCAGGAAGGAGCCGTTTCGCAGTTGCGGCCCGCTGAGGTCAATCGTATTCAAGGATGGCGAACCCAACGCATGGTATTCAACGATATTCCGCTGGATTCGGCACTGGCCGAGTACAACCGCTATAGTCGCCGCCCCATCGTGCTCAGCAATCCCGCACTCGGATCGCGGCATATCAACGGTGTCTTTCATATCGGGGACGAAGCCGCCTTCCTGAGCGCCCTGGATCAGGGCCTGCACCTCAAAGCAACCAAGAGCGATGCACGGACCGTGCTGCAACCCGCACCCGGATATGAACCATGAGAGTCATCGCGCTGTGCGCCCTGGGCGTGCTCGCGTCCTTAAGCCCCGTGGCGTTTGCCGATGTCGCGACTGACCTGATCAAATCACTGCAGCTGGTCGCCGCGCCCGCGCCGGTGAAGCAGCGCGCCGACTGGCGCGTCCCGCAAAAGGTGATGCTGCTGGAATTCGGCAAACAGGACTGGGCGCCGCGGGAGGCCGAATTCACGGCCGCCGCACCCCACACCCGCGTGGTCGTCGTGCACAACATGACCGAGGCGCTCGCGCAGGCGCCCGGCACGGATGCGCTGGTGGGCTTCAACCCCGAAATCTGCGCCCCGGGGCTGCTCGCCGCGGCGTCCGAGCTGCGCTGGATCGAATCCCTCGCCGCCGGCGTCGAGAACTGTCTGGCCGTGCCCGGCCTGCGCGAGCGCGGGCTGCTGCTGACGAACATGCGCGCCGTGGATGCCGCCGTGATTGCCGAACATGCCATCGCCCTGACGCTGGCGATCGCGCATGGGCTTGACGTGTTCGCCGTGGATAGCGCCAATGCGCAATGGAGCTTCGCCCACGGCGCGACGACGCCGATGCAGTCCCTCGAGGGCAAGACGCTGCTGGTCGTGGGGCTCGGCGGCATCGGTACCGAAGTCGCGCGCCGCGCGCACGGTCTGGGCATGACCGTCATCGCCACCCGTGACGGTGACCGCAAAGGGCCCTCCTTTGTCAGTCATGTCGGCGCGCCTGACGAACTTGCGGCATTGGCCAAGGGCGCCGACGTCATTGTCAGCTGCGTACCCCTGACGCCGGTCACCCAGGGCATGTTTGATGCGAAATTCTTCGCGCTGCTCAAGCCCACCGCGATATTCGTGAACATCTCCCGGGGCGGCACCATGGTGATGGCCGATCTGACCCAGGCGCTCATCGACAAGCGCCTGGCCGGGGCGGGCCTGGATGTCGCCGACCCCGAGCCGCTGCCGCCCGGCAATCCGTTGTGGCACGCGCCACATGTACTCATCACGCCGCATATTTCCTCGCGCTCCGATCTGCCCGGTGAAGGGCGCTGGATCGTGGCGCGCGAGAACATGCGCCGCTATGCCCGCGGTGCGAATATGCTCAACGTCGTCGATCAGGCGCGCGGTTATTAAAGAGGGGGTTCACATGTCTTCATTCAATCAGGACACCGGCTCAGCCGATGAGGCCATCAGCCGCCGCCGGTTCTTGAGTGGCGCGACCACCGCCGGTGCCGTCGCCTTGAGTGGCCTGGCGCTGTCCGCGCAGAGCCGTGGCGACGAGGCGTTGCCGCCGAACTGGTTCGAAGGGCCCGACCCCGGCATTCCCAAGGTCGGATTACGCTGGGCATTTTCGGCCACGGTGTTCTTCGCCGACCGCGTCATGATCAACACCATGGACTCCCCCGCCGGCCGCGGCTACACCTCCGTGGGCGGGGGTGAAATCTGGGGTCCGCGACTGCAGGGGCGGGTGCTGCCGCACAGTGGTGCGGACTACTACAAGACGAGCTTCACCACCTACTACATGTTCCAGGCGGCCGATGGCGCGCTGATCTTCATCCACAACCGCGGCACCATGCGCCGCTTCGCCGCGCACTACGAACCCGGCAAGCCGCTGATGCCCGCGCCGGCGCCGCCCGCGAAACAGGATTCGGTGTGGACACGGTTTCGCGCCACGCCCGTGTTCACCGCCCCCCTCGGGCCGCACGAGTGGATGAACCGCACCGTATTCGTCGCCAGCTCCCAGCGCCAGGCCAATCCCGACCACACGGTCTTCACCTACTACGAAGTGCTGTAAGGAGAAGATCATGCGTGAATTCGTCGTTCCCAAGACCGATACCAAGATCCTCGGCACCATCGAACTCGAGTATGCCTTCAAGTTGACGGCCCACTACGATCCGCCGCAGGAGTCGCACACGCCGCGCGGCACGTTCCGCTACCAGGACATCGTCAGTGGTGAGGTGTCCGGCGCCCGCATCACCGCCAGCGTCTATCCGGACAGCGGCGGCCAGTACGACACCGTCCGCTCCGACCGGGTCCGCGATGTCGATGCGCACTTCATGGTGAAGGCGGACAACGGTGAGTGGCTGTACATGGAACATGTCGGCTACCGGCGCACCGATGGCTACTATCGGGCGATCGCCTATATCGAGACCGATCTGAAGGGTGCGTACGAGTGGATGAACAACACCACCTTCGTCGTCACCGCAAAGGAATCCGCCGATCAGCGCGAAGTCGTCTTCTACTATTATATTGCGAACTGAAGCGGCGCCAACTGAGGGCTATTTCGGCTCGGTCTCGACGTCGCGCTTGCCGGCTTCGCGTTTGACGCGCTCGATGAAGTCCTGCAGGTAACGCCGTGAGGCGGTGACCTCCAGCATCGAGCCGTCGATGCTGCCCGTGCTGCACACCACGCGATTGCGACCGGCCGCCTTGGCCTCGTAGAGCGCCGCATCCGCACGCCGGATCAGCTCATCGGGCCCCTCCTGCGCTGCATCCATCCAGGCCCCACCGACGCTTACCGTGACGCGCAGTTCCGCCTTGCCCACCCGGAAGGGTGCGGCACAGATGTTCGCGCGCAGCGCGTCCATCAGGTTGCCGCGATCCTCCGGCGCCAGGCCCGGCATCACGACCAGCAGCTCTTCGCCGCCATAGCGGCCGACGAAATCGCACTGCCGCAGGGTAGCCTGCAGCCGGCGCGCCAGCTCCTTGAGCACCTCATCGCCACCCGCATGGCCGAGGGTGTCATTGATGCTCTTGAAGAAATCCACGTCGATCACGGCCACCGCCAGGGCGCCGTCGTGATTGCGGGCCTTCTCCAGCTCGCCGGTGAGGAATTCCAGTATGGTCGCACGGTTCCACAGTCCCGTCAGGGCATCGCGCGTAGCGCGCTCCAGCAATGCCTGGCGTTCGCGATGCTGCTGCTCCCGGGCGCGCTGGCGCCGCTGCATGCGCCGGTTCTGCCAGCGCCACGCGGCCACGATGGCGGCGATGGCGAACAGTACTGCGAAAATCCTGAACACCAGGGTATCCCACCATGGCGGCCTTACATCGAAGGTCAGGGTTACCGTGGCGGAACTGCGCTGATGGGGGGTATCGACCGCCACCGCTTCGAGCTGGTAGTGCCCCGGCGCCAATGCCGGAATATGAATGTTGAAGGTGCGCGAGGCGTACCACTCGGTGGACAGGCCCAGCAGCCGGTAGCGCAATTGGGTCGTGGCCGAGCGGTCGAAGCTGCGCGAACCGAAGGCCACATCCAATGCCGCGTTGTCGCGCCATTTGACCGCCGGGCTCGGTCCTGCCAGCAGGCTTTGCGTGCCCAGTTGTGCCTTTGCAATATCGAGCCGCAACGGGAGCGACAGCATCCGCACCCAGCGCACCGGATCCTTGATATGCGTGACGCCGCGAGCCGTACCCACCCAGATCGAGCCATCATCATCCGGGTACAGGGCGAACTGCTCCGTGTCGGTCCAGACCAGTCCATCCTGGATTTCCAGGCGTCGCCAGACATGGCCGTCGTAGACGGCCACTCCCTCACCGGTATTGGCCCAGATCCAGCCACGCGCATCCGTACGCAGCGAGTACACCGTGGCGCCCTGCAGGGTTTCCGGATCCTGCCAGTTCGCAACGAAGGTGCGCGGTGCCACCCGCAGGAGCTTTTCGCCGATTCTCGTGCCCCACACCGAGCCGTCGATATTGGCGGCGACGGTCTGGATGCCAATCGGCTCGCCATCCACGATGGTCGGAACCTTGATGAAGTGATCGTCCTTGATACGGTACAGACCATTCGTCGTGCCCACCCAGATCGTGCCGTCGGGCGCCTGCGTCACGTCATCGACGCGCGGATGGCCCGGTGGAACCAGGCGGGTGACGGCCAGCGTGGTGCTGTCGATTTTCGCCAACCCGTAATCCCAGGCCGCGATCCAGCCCGTGCCGGAGCGGTCAAACAGAATCACCTCGGCATCGAAGTGCTCCGGCACCGTGGTCACGCGCTGTGCCTGGGTGCTCCCGGCCGGCACGCGCCACAGCTGGGAGGTCTGGTAGGACAGCCACAGCGCGCCGGACGGGTCCACCGCGCTGGCGTTGGTCTCCGCCTGCGGAAATCCCTGGTAGGGGCAAGGCACGACCAGGTGCCTGTGCTCATCGAGCATCCTGCAGCCCAGATCCGTACCAAGAATCAGGCGGTGCTGCCGGTCCCGGACAATGCTCCACACCGACTCCGATGCCAGGCCCTGGTTCTTCGTCCAGGACTCGACGTTGTCGTAGGCATGCCAGCGCCACACGCCGATGCCGCTCACCGCCAGCCAGAAATTGCCGTCGTAGTCGGACAGTGCCGCCGTGATCGGGTTATCCGGCAAGCCATTGTGCGCATCGAACTCCTGCCATGAGGTGCCGTCCCAGCGTGCCAGCCCGCGGGCGGTGCGCGTGACGATGTGCCCCATCGGGTCCAGGGTCAGGGTCAGGTGCTGCAGGCGGTTGGCGAGTGCCGCATGCGGCGGATCGATGGCCTGGAAGCGCTCTGCACCGCGTTTGAGGCTCACCAGGTGATCCCGACTGCGGGCCCAGATACCGCCGCTGCGATCCTGGAGGATGCTGCCGTATTCCGCTTCCGCCAGTCCTGCGGACGGGCCGTACACCGTGAGCTTCGTGCCAACCAGGCTGCACAGGTGCCGCCCGCATCCGAACCACAGGCCACCGCCATCCACGGCGATGACGCTCAGAACCTGCGTCAAGTCAGGCTGCGCGGCGCTGCGCGCGGCATCGAACAGCGGTCGCGTGGTCCACAGCGATGCGGGTCCACCGCTGCGCTGCGCCTGCATGAGCTCATGATCCTTCAGATACAGCAACCGGTCATCGGCGAATGCCACCAGCATCGTGTACTGGTCCGCGATCAGCGCTCCGGCGGCGCTGCGCAGGGGCTCGAAGTGATCCGCATTGCCCGAATACAGGCCCGCATCCACACGCGTGAAGATCCGGCCCGAAGGGCTCGCGGCGATTGCCATGGTGGCATCCGCCGGGATACCGCGGGACTTGTCGTAGGAGACGAACGAAATGCCGTCGTAACGGTAGACGCCGCCGTCGGTCGCCAGCCACATGTCGCCGTTGCGATCGAACAGCAGCTGCTCGATGCCGAGATTGCGCAGACCCGCTGGCTGGGTGTAGCGGCTGAAGCTGAACTCCTGCGCGGACGCCGGGGTCATGAACACCCAGGCGAAGAGCAGAACCAAACCTAACGCGCCAAACAGGCGCGCAGCACGCCGCCCACCACCCCCAGATGGCATAGCGACCGGCGGCCGAGTTACCGAATGTCCCGCGAGCATTTGCCGCAAAGTCTAGGGTCTGGGCCCAAATGGCGCCGAGACAGAAGTCACTGATGCGACGTAACGCCGCGCCGGAGCGCGCGACAAACTGCCGGACCGCGGCCCAGAGCGTGCGCTGCATCACGATTGCGCTGCATCACGCTTTTCAATTACGGGAAATTCATGGCGGCTTTCCCATACCAGTCATGCGCAAAACGGATTGCTGCTGCGCTCAAGTCGGTGGAGATTTTGAGCTGAAAATCGTACTCTACGGCCACCCCCGTGGCAGGCGCTCCCGCGCGCATGTCTTGCTGAAGATCTGATGAGATTGCGCCATTGAGCTGTGTGTCATTTGCGCGCAACGCGCGTCGCCTGTTGGGCATTCCAAGTGCTGCCCTGCTGGGAACGAACCTGGCTGGCTGCAGCGCTTCCCTGATGGATCCCCATGGGCCCATCGGCCGCCAGGAAAAGCTGATCCTGATCGATTCGACCGCGATCATGCTCGCGATCGTCATCCCGGTCATCATCGCTACCCTGGTTTTCGCCTGGTGGTTTCGCGCCGGCAATTCCAAGGCGAAGCGGCTGCTGGACTGGGATTATTCGGGCCGGATCGAATTCGTCGTGTGGGCCATCCCGGCGCTGGTGATCCTGTTTCTGGGCGGTATCGCCTGGATCAGCTCGCATGACCTGGATCCGCCCAAGCCCATTGCCTCCAGTGTCACACCACTGGATATCGATGTGGTCTCGCTGGACTGGAAGTGGCTGTTCATCTATCCGGATGCCGGCATCGCCAGCGTCAACAAACTGGTGCTGCCCGTGGGCACGCCGGTGCGCTTCCACATGACCTCGGCCGGCGTCATGAACAGTTTCTTCATCCCGCAGCTGGGTAGCCAGCTGTACACCATGGCCGGCATGGCCACGCGACTGAACCTGCTGGTGGATGATCCCGGCACCTACCGCGGGCTGTCCGCGCAGTTCAGCGGCGAGGGCTTCTCCGACATGACGTTTGAAGTCAGCGCCCTGTCGCGCCAGGACTTCGAGCAGTGGCTCGATGCGACGCGTACGCAGGGCGGAACGCTGGATGCCGCGGCCTACGCCGCGCTCATGCGCCCGAGCGCCAAGGATCCGCAGCACACCTACGCCACCGTGACCGCCGGGATCTTCGATGCCATCCTCGTGCATCCCGGCGCCGCGCCCACGGCCGCGCAGATCGAACACACCGAATCGGCTGACTGAGTTCTTCAAATGCTGGGCAAACTGACCTGGGCCGCAATCCCTTTCAACCAGCCGATTCCGCTGGTCACCTCCATCATCCTCGTCATCGGGATCGTCGCGCTGCTCGCGCTGATCACGCTCAAGGGCTGGTGGCCGTACCTGTGGAAGGAATGGATCACGAGCACCGATCACAAGCGCCTCGGTGTGATGTACATGGTGCTGGGCCTCGTGATGCTGCTGCGCGGCTTCTCCGATGCCATCATGATGCGCGCGCAGCTGGCGCTGGCGCAGGGCTCGGCACCGGGCTTTCTGCCACCGGAGCACTACGACCAGATCTTCTCGGCGCACGGCACGATCATGATCTTCTTCGTGGCCATGCCGTTCGTCATCGGCCTGATGAACTTCGCCGTGCCGCTGCAGCTGGGCGTACGCGACGTGTGCTTTCCGGTGTTGAATTCCGTGAGCTTCTGGCTCACCGCCGCGGGCGTGCTGCTGGTCAACGTCTCGCTGGTCGTGGGCGAGTTCGCGAAGACCGGGTGGCTGGCCTACCCACCGCTCTCCGAGCTTGCCTACTCACCCGGCGTCGGCGTCGATTATTATCTTTGGAGCCTGCAGATATCCGGCTTGGGCACGCTGCTCACCGGCATCAACTTCACCACCACCATCCTGAAGATGCGGGCGCCGGGCATGGGCTACATGCGCATGCCGGTATTCTGTTGGACGGCACTGGCCGCGAACCTGCTCATCGTCGCCGCCTTCCCCATCCTCACCGCGACCTTCGCGATGCTGCTGCTGGACCGCTACTGCGGGTTCCACTTCTTCACCCCCGATCTGGGCGGCAACCCGATGATGTACATCAACCTCATCTGGTGCTGGGGACACCCCGAGGTCTACATCCTCATCCTGCCGTGCTTCGGTGTGTTCTCCGAGGTCATCGCGACGTTCTCCAGCAAGCCGCTGTTCGGCTATCACTCGATGGTGGTCGCGACCATGGCCATCTGCGTGCTGTCCTTTCTCGTGTGGCTGCACCATTTCTTTACCATGGGTGCCAGCGCCGACGTCAACGCCTTCTTCGGCATCATGACCATGATCATCGCCGTGCCCACCGGCGTGAAGGTATTCAACTGGCTGTTCACGATGTACGGCGGATCGATCCGGTTCACCGTACCCATCTACTGGGCCCTGGGCTTCATGGTGACATTCGTGCTCGGCGGTCTCACCGGCGTGCTGCTGGCCGTGCCGCCCGCCGACTTCGTGCTGCACAACAGCCTGTTCCTGATCGCGCACTTCCACAACGTCATCATCGGCGGCGTGGTGTTCGGCGTCCTGGCCGGCTACAACTACTGGTTTCCCAAGGCCTTCGGCTTCACGCTCGATGAGACCCTTGGCAAGGCCGTATTCTGGTGCTGGTTCATCGGCTTCTACCTGGCCTTCATGCCGCTGTATGCCCTCGGCATCATGGGCGCGACCCGCCGCATGCAGCACTATGCAGACCCATCATGGCAGCCGTACATGATCGCGGCCTTCTGCGGTGCCGTGGTGATCTTCATCGGCATCGGCCTGATGGTGGTCCAGCTGTGGTGGAGCATCCGCACCCGCGAGCAGCGCCGTGATCTCACCGGGGATCCCTGGAACGGCCGCACGCTCGAATGGGGTACTGCCTCGCCGCCGCCGGCGTGGAATTACGCCGTGGAGCCTCATGTCACCGGCATTGACGCGTTCTGGGCCGTGAAGACCAAGAACAAGGAACTGCATAAGGTCGCCGAGACCCGCTATGAGGCCGAGCATCAACCGCACTATGAGACCATCCATATGCCCAAGCGCAGTGCGACCGGTTTCATCAGCGCTTTCTTTGCGGTGTTCTTGGGCTTCGGGCTGATCTGGCATATCTGGTGGCTGGCAATAATCGCGATCATCGGCTGCCTGGCGGTGCTGCTGCGGCAGGCTTGGGACATGGATCGCGACCAGCTCATCGACGGTGCCGAACTCGAGGACTTCGACCGGCGTCATCCGAGCCTCGGAGCGCAGCGATGAGCGGGGGTGCGAATACGGCCGTGCTGGACGCCCACGGCAGACCGATCCCGCTGTCCGAGCGCGGGCCGGCCTCGACCTGGTCGATGATCAGCTTCGGCTTCTGGCTGTTCCTGCTCAGTGACATTGTGATTTTCGCATCGCTGTTCGCCACTTACGCGGTGCTGTCGAATGCCACCGCCGGCGGACCCGCCGGCCACGACATCTTCGAGTTGAAGGGTGTATTCATCGAAACCTGCTGCCTGCTGGCTTCGAGCTTCAGCTGCGGGTTGATGCTCATTGCCGCCCGGCGCCGGCAGCTGCAGAGGTTCTATGTGTGGGCGGTCGTGACCTGGGTGCTGGGGGCCGCGTTCATCAGCCTCGAAGTCAGCGAGTTCTCCGACCTCGTCGCCAAGGGATTCGGGCCGTCGCATAGCGCCTTCCTGTCCGCCTTCTTCACGCTGGTCGGCACGCACGGCTGCCATGTGAGTTCCGGCCTGCTGTGGCTGCTGGTCATGATGACGCAGGTCGCGACCCTCGGGTTGCGCACCACCGTCGTGCGACGCCTGTTCTGCTTCAGCCTGTTCTGGCACGCGCTCGATCTGGTATGGATCGGCGTGTTCACCATCGTCTACCTGGGAAGCCTCCATGTCTGATACCAACTCCGAACTCGAGGATGAAGTCAGTACCAATGCGAAGGGCTATATGGCAGGCCTCGGGCTCGCGATCCTGCTGACGCTGGCCTCCTTTGGCCTGGCGCGCACGCACCTGGTGTGGGGGCCCGGCATGCCCGTCCTGCTGGCCGTGCTGGCGATCGCGCAGATGGGCATCCACCTGGTGTTCTTCATGCACGTGAATGCCAGCGAGGAAGGCGAGAACACCGCGCTGGCCCTGGGGTTCGGCATTTTCATCGTGTTCCTCGTCGTGTTCGGCTCCCTGGTCATCATGAACAATCTCAGCGGCTTCATGCCGACCATGGACCAGCTGATGAAGATGCAACGCTAGTCGGATGCCGAAGAGCGTGCAGGGCCCGCCAAGGCTTCAAATGCCGCGACAATGACTTTTTCGTCGTAGTCGGTGGGGCTCATCGAATGAGCCATGATCAGGCTATTCGTCAGTGCACTCACGACTTTCGCGAAAGTGTCGATCGGCATCGACAGGGAGTTGGGCGCAAGGACTCTGGACCACTCCCGGGCAATCTGCTTGCGCATCTCGCGCCCCTGAACTTCGGCGCTTCGCAGGAGTTCCTGATCAGACAATGCATGCTGCATGTACGCGGCCCAATAGATGGTGCTGTGGCGATTTTCGGTGGCAGCCTTCGCTACGGTTTTCCCCAGCGCGCGTAGTTGTTCGCGCAGAGTCGTGCCGCTGTGTGGTTTAGGCAGGATTCGCGGCATGCGATACATGGCCACCGCCGCGAACAGGTCATTACGATCGGCAAAGTTGCCATAAATCGACCCCCGGCTGACACCGGCCTTCGTTGCTACGTCTTCCATGGACACATTCGAGAATCCCTTCTCGCGAATCAGAGCAGCAGCAGTTTCAATCAAAAACAGCCGGGTACGTGCTCGTTTGCCCAGTCGGGGAGCGGGTGCTGCGGAGGGAGTCTGGGTGCTCACGGTGGGCAGCAAGAATAATACAACTTGTATTTAAATACAATTTGTATATTCTGACGGCGCAATGGGCAATCCGCACGATCGATGTATCGAAGCAATCAAGAGCGCCGAGGTAAGAGCAAACTACCTGGCAGCCTATGACGCACTGCTCGGGCAGTGGCCCGTTGCGCATGAAGAGCGGCTGGTTACGACCCGTAGCGGCGTAACCCACGTCATCGCAAGCGGGGCGGCTCATGCGCCGCCGGTGGTGCTGCTGCATGCCTTCCAGGCGACTGCGCTGGTGTGGCGATTCAATGTCGAGGCATTGAGTCGACACTTTCGAATCTACGCCGTCGATGTCATCGGGCAAGGTGGCAAGAGTGCCTCCGCACGGCCAATCAAGAGCCGCGACGATTTTGCGGATTGGATGAGCGATCTTTTCGACGCCTTGGGCATTGTACGGGCATCGCTCATCGGCAGCTCGTATGGTGGCTTCCTGACATTGAGCCAGGCGTCACTCACGCCGGAGCGCGTCCATCGAGTCGTGATGATCAATCCCGCCGGAACCTTCGTATCATTCTTTCCGAAATTGCTCCGCATGATCTTCCGGAGGTTGACCCAAGGATTACTGGTCGCGGCGCGCCTCAAAGCGCCACAGCCTGCGCCGAGCGTTGCCTCTACTTTGGGAAAAAACGTTGTCTTCAGCCCAGAACAGGCTGAGTGGGCCCATCTCGTAGGGCTCATCGCATTCAATGAGCAAATGCGGCCGAATGCAATCGCGCCTGCGGTGCTTTCCGTGGCGGAGCTGCGGAAAATTCGTGCACCGGTGTTGCTGCTCCTGGGCGACAACGAGCTGCTTTACGATCCCCACGAAGTACTGCGGCGGGCCCAGGCGCGTATGCCGGCTCTTGAGGCGAGGATGATACCCGGCGCGCATCACATCGCCGCGATGGCGAAACCGGACGAGGTCAATGCCAGGATCGTCGAGTTCCTGCAGCGCTAGGGTGATTACATGACACGTCGGGTCAAGGTCTGGATCGTTATCACCGGAATCGTCCTCATGGGCCTGGTGGGCGGCCGGCTGTTACTCTTCAAGTGGATGGCTGAGCCTGGATACTTTGCAGGAGACATCGCG
Organism: Steroidobacteraceae bacterium; assembly: GCA_035485475.1. GTDB lineage: Bacteria > Pseudomonadota > Gammaproteobacteria > Steroidobacterales > Steroidobacteraceae > DAIDKA01. The sequence goes on from DATHOA010000103.1 coordinate 18,395, forward strand.
GCCTTTGCCGTAAGCGACCGCGATCATCCGCCTCCTGCGCACCCCGTCATATTCGTCGGCAGCTCATCGATCCGCCTGTGGAGCACACTGCAGGCCGACATGGCACCGCTACCCGCACTCAACCGCGGCTTCGGTGGCGCGCAACTCTCTCAAGTGGTGTATTACGTGGATCAGACCGTGATCCACTATCGGCCGCGTGCGGTCGTGCTATATGCGGGCGACAATGACCTCGACGGCCGCCTGCGCACGGGCAAGACACCCGAGGATGTGGCGCAAGCGTTCAGAGCGTTCGTCGCCCGGGTGGAGGCGGCCGTGCCGGATGCGCGTATCTACTACCTGTCGATGAAGCCCTCCCGGCAGCGTTGGGCCGATTGGCCTCAAGAGCAGGCGGGGAACTCCCTGATTGCGAAGATCTGTGCAGGTGACCCGCGCCTGGCCTATATCGACGTCGCAACGCCGATGCTCGCGACCGGCACGCCGCCGCGCAGCGACCTATTCCAGGCGGACGGAATGCACCCTTCGCCCAAGGGCTATGCGTTATGGACCCGTATCATCAGGTCCCGCCTACAGTCGGATCTGGCACAGCGGACCCCATAGCGGCGGGCGTCACGGCCGCGCGGCAACGGCGGCCTTGGCCTGATTCGCACGGTCGATCAGGTAGGCCCTGATGGTCTCCAGTTCTTCGGGACTGACCTTTCCCTTGAAGGAGGCCATGCCGCCTTCCTGCATGGCACCGTCGATCACGATGGTGCGCATGACCTCCGGCGTGTTGATCGCCGCCGAATAGCGCAGATCCGGGAACGCGCCGCGGTTGGCATATGAGGTGTCGTGGCACATTCCGCAATGGTCCGCGAAGGCCTGTTGACCGGCCGCGATGACCTCCTTCGAAGCCGTCGACGGTGGTGGGTTCAGCACCCGCGGGGGCGGCGGGGGTGGCGCCGGCGGCAGGTTTGCGCCGCCATTGAGCTTGAACACCAGCAGGCGCGATTGGTTGCTCATGCCGAAGGGCACCAGGCCATAGCCCGCCTCCACGGCCACGTACTGCTGGCCGTCCACTTCAAACGCCGAAGCGGCCGCCACCACGCCCGTCTGGGCTTCGAAGGTCCACAGCGGCTGGCCGTTGTCCGCCCGGTAGGCGATGAACTGCCCCTTGTTGGTGCCCTGGAATACCAGTCCGCCGGCGGTGGATAGCGTGCCGCCGCCGATATTGCCGTGCGGCGGCGTGCGCCATACCTCGCGCTCCTTGATCGGATCCCAGGCGATCAGCTGCGAAGTTGCCGTGCGCGGCGCCGTGGAATGCTGTTCATCGTAGATCGACGGCGGCAACCCGGTGGCCAGACCCGTAATCGAGGACATGGGTTTGCCATTGAAGGTGTCCGCGGCCTTCATCAGTCCGCTGGTCTCAATGACCGAGAAATACACCAACCCCGTTTGTGGGTTGTAGGAGAACGGATGCCAGGCATGGGCGCCCTGGCCGCCGGGCTGGACGATCGCGATCTTGCGCGTGATGTCGTAACGGTCGATCTGGGTCATCTGCGGTTGGCCCGTGGCCGGGTCGATGCCGCTGGTCCAGGTCACGGGAACGAAATTCTTCGCCGTAATCACCTTGCCGGTCTTCGCATCCAGCACGTAGTACACGCCGTTCTTGGAGGCCTGCATGACCACGCGTCGCGAGCGGCCGTCGATCTTCAGGTCCGCCAGCATCAAAGGCGAGGTGGCATCGTAGTCCCACTCGTCACCCGGGGTTTCCTGGTAGTGCCACACGTACTGGCCCGTGTCCGGGTTGACCGCGATGATCGAGGCGATATACAGGTTGTCGCCGCCACCGTCGCCGCGATATTGGCGATTCCAGGGCGAGCCATTGCCGGTGCCGATGAACAGCAGGTTCAGGCGCGAGTCATAGGTGATTGCATCCCACACCGTGCCGCCGCCGCCCCATTTCCAGAAGTCCCCGTTCCAGGTGGCGGCCGCGGTCTTCAGGTACCGCGCTTCTGCGCCATCGGCCGGGTTGCCCGGCACTGTGTAGAAGCGCCATAGCTGCTTGCCAGTCTGCGCATCAAAGGCCGAGATGTAGCCGCGCACGCCGAACTCCGCCCCGGCGTTACCGATGATGACCTTGCCGTTGGCGATGCGCGGCGCCCCCGTGCTGGTCACCGGCTTGTCATGGTCCAGGGACAGCACGCTCCACACCACCGCGCCGGTCTTCGCATCCAGCGCCACCAGTCGACCGTCATAGGTGGAGACATAGATGCGGCCCTTCCAGGCCGCCACGCCGCGATTGACCAGGTCGCAGCAGCCACGGCCAGCGAATTCACCGGGCACTTTCGGATCGTAGGCCCAGAGCAATTTACCGCTGCGCGCATCCACCGCCTTGACCTTGCTCCAGGCCGTGGAGAAATACAGCACGCCGTCAATGGCCAGCGGCGTCGCCTCCTGACCGCGATTGCTGTCGAAGTCCACGTACCAGGCCAGTGACAGCTGGCTCACGTTGTCCGTGTTGATCTGCTGCAGAGGGCTGTACCGCTGTTCGTCCGTGGTGCGGCCAACGGTCAACCATTGACCGGGCTCGGAAGCTGCTTTGCCCAGGCGGGTGGCATCGACGGCTGCGGGGCCGGCCGCATTGGCCAGGGCGCAGTGCAGCAGCGCGCTCAGGAACGAGGTCAGTAAGGAAGTTCCCAAGAACTTTGATTGCACGGTCATGACAGCTCCTCGACGCATCGGCCAATCCATTGGCGAGGCGCAGTTTGCACCGGGCTTGCGCGGTTGCCAATGCAACGCCAGACTCTGCCCCCTGCCCACCGCCGCAGTTACAGGAGAGCGACCATGTGCGAGAACGATGACTTCGATGCATTAGTCCAGTACCAGCGGCGGGGCCCGGCCCTGTCGCGGCGCGAGTTCGGGGCCCTCTCGGTGGGCGCGGGGTTGATGTCCCTGGTACCGGCCGGCGCGTATGCCGCGGCGACCACCGGTGCCGATGTGACCATCACGACGGCCGATGGCATGTGCGATGCCTACTTCGTGCATCCCGCCAAGGGCAAGCACCCCGCCGTGTTGATCTGGCCCGATATTTTTGGCCTGCGCCCGGCGTTCAAACAGATGGCAACGCGCCTGGCCGAGTCCGGATACTCGGTGCTCGTGGTCAATCCCTTCTACCGCATCCAGAAGGCACCGACCTCAACCAGTCAGAATTTCGCCGATCCGGCCACGCGCACCGCGCTCACCGGGATGATGGGATCCTTGTCACCGAAGACCGTGGCGACCGATGCCGCGGCGTTCATTCCCTGGCTGGACGCACAAGCCTCCGTCGACAAGACGAAAAAGCTGGGGACGACGGGCTATTGCATGGGCGGTCCATTCACCATGCGGGTCGCGGCGCAGTTCCCGGATCGTGTGGGTGCCATCGCGACCTTCCACGGTGCCGCGCTCGCGAGTGACAAGCCGGACAGTCCGGTCCTGTTGGTGCCGAAGATGAAGGCCAGCGCGCTGATCGCCATCGCCGCCAGCGATGACATGACCGACCCGAAGGCCAAGGACCTGCTGGAAGCCGCCTTTACGACCGCCGGACTGCCGCATGAGGTGCAGGTCTACGAGGGCACGAAGCATGGCTGGTGTCCCACCGACTCGGGCGTCTACGACCATGATTCGGCGGAAAAAGCCTGGGCGCGGTTGTTGTTCTGGTTCAACAAGTCACTGGTGTAGTCATCCCGATGATGACGCGCCGGCTCGGCAGCACCGGCCCCAATGTTTCGATTGTGGGCCTGGGCTGCATGGGCATGTCCGGGATTTACGGGCCCAGTGACCGCGCCGAGAGCCTTGCGACGATTCACGCGGCTATCGCCGCCGGCATCACGCTACTTGATACCGGCGACTTCTACGGCATGGGGCATAACGAGCTGCTGATCCGCGACGCGCTCAGCGGCGTGCCCCGCGATACCGTGCAGATCAGCGTGAAGTTCGGCGCCTTGCGTGGACCGGACGGGGCCTGGCTGGGATACGACAGCCGCCCGGCGGCCGTGCGTAATTTCGTTACCTACTCGCTGCAGCGACTGGGTACCGACTACATCGACATCTACCGCCCCGCGCGGCTCGACCCCGACGTGCCCATCGAGGAGACGGTGGGGGCCATCGCCGATCTCATCAAGGCCGGCTACGTGCGGCATGTGGGTCTGTCCGAGGTCGGCGCCGCCACGCTGCGCCGCGCCGCCGCCGTGCACCCCATCGTCGATCTGCAGATCGAATACTCGCTGATCTCACGCGGCATCGAGGCGCAGATCCTGCCCACCTGCCGCGAACTCGGGATCGACATCACTGCCTATGGCGTGCTGTCGCGCGGTCTGATCAGTGGCCACTGGGACACGACGCTCGTCGCCGGCGGCAAGGATATCCGCCCGTTCAACCCGCGCTTCCAGGGCGCGAACCTTGTGACCAATCTCGCGTTGGTCGACAGGCTGCGCGGTGTCGCGGCCAGCATTGGCGCCACTGTCGCGCAGGTCGCAATCGCCTGGGTGGCCGCGCAGGGTGAGGACATCATTCCGCTCATCGGCACCAAGCGACGGG
>DATHOA010000104.1:0-7505 GCA_035485475.1 Steroidobacteraceae bacterium
CAAGCTGCCGCTTTGAGCTGATATGCCAGATACCACAATGACCTGGGCTTCGGTTGCTCCCGCTGTCGGGGAGATCTTCCTGACATTCGCCGTCTGCGCGGTGCTGCTGATCGATGTCTTCGTCGGTGACAAGCGCCGCGGCCTCACCGGAACGCTGACCCTGATCATGCTCGCGATCACCGCTGCGCTGCTGATGGGCGTGGGGCAGGTGGCATCCCGCATCGTGCTGTTCAATGGTCTTTTTGTGGCCGACCCGGTGGCCTGGGTACTGAAGCTCGCGGCGCTGCTGATCGTGGCGATTACGCTGCTGTATTCGCGCAGCTACATGGGTGAGCGCGGCACTGCCCGCGGCGAGTACTACGTGCTGGCCATGACCGCCCTGCTGGGCATATTCGTGCTGGCCTCAGCCAACAGCATGCTCACCGTGTACATCGGCGTCGAGCTGCTGGCGTTGTCCGTGTATGCAATGGTGGCCTTTGACCGCGACAACGGCATCGCGGCCGAGGCGGCCATGAAGTACTTTGTCCTGGGCGCCATCGCCTCCGGCATGTTGCTGTATGGCATGTCCATTCTCTACGGCATTACCGGCACCCTGGGACTGGATGAACTGGCGGTGCGTCTGGGCACGGCCCACGGCGCCGGCGCCATCCTCGGACTGACCTTCGTAGTGGTCGCGGTGGCCTTCAAGCTGGGCGCCGTACCGTTCCACATGTGGCTGCCGGATGTGTACGAGGGCGCACCGACCAACGTCACGCTGTTCATCGCGACGGCGCCGAAGATTGCCTACTTTGCGCTCGCGCTGCGCCTGCTCACGCACGGCCTGACGGGTACCGAGCACGAGTGGTCGCAGATGCTGGCAGTGATCGCGGTACTGAGCCTGATTCTGGGTAATGTCGTCGCCATCGTGCAGAGCAATCTGAAGCGCATGCTGGCGTACTCGGCCATCTCGAATGTCGGCTTCATCATCCTCGGCTTCGTCTCCGGCACGCAGTCCGGTTATGCCGCCTCGCTGTTCTTTACCTTGGCGTATGTGTTGGCCACCGCCGGCACCTTCGGTGTCATGCTGTTGATGACCAGCAAGGGCTTCGAGGCGGATCGCCTGGATGACTACAAGGGTCTGTATCGCCGCGACCCGTTGCTGGCACTGGTGATGTTGGGCCTGATGTTCTCCACCGCCGGCGTGCCGCCGTTCCTGGGTTTTTGGGCCAAGCTGTCGATATTGCAGCAGTTGTGGACGACCGGCCATCTGTGGCTGGTGATCATCGCTGTGGTGGTATCCGTGATCGGCGCGTTCTACTACCTGCGCATCGTGAAGCTCATGTACTTCGATGAGCCGGCGGCCGGGCAACCGCCGCCCGAATGGCAGCCGGGCGTGCGGCTGATGGTGGGGGTCAACGGGGTCGCATCGCTCGCGCTCGGGATTCTTCCCGGGCCGTTGCTCGCCCTGTGCGGGCGCCTGCTGAACTGATCAGAATTTATAGCCCACGGCCAGCACGATGGCCCTGGGGTTGAACTCCACGTGGGAGGTGCGCAGGATCCCGGCGGTGTCCGTGGTCAGGCGCGAGTTCACCCAGGAGGCAGAACCGGACAGGTTCACGACCACCCGATCGAGCGCGCGCCACGACACGCCCACCGTGCCCACGGGTCCCACGGATACCGGCAGCGACAGCGAGGTCGGTCCGCCACTGACCTCATCACCCGCGGCGGTGACCTGGCGTGAATAGAATCGCGTGTAGTTCACCCCGACGCCCAGGTAGGGGCGAAACAGCGCGTCCGGGCTGAACAAGTAGTACTTGACCAGCAGGCTGGGTGCCAACCACCGCGCGGTCGCAATCGTCTGACCGTTGTACGGCACGGATCCGACCTGTGCGGGTCCCTTGGCTACCGTGCGGGTCAGCGGCGGTACCCCCAGGGCGAGTTCCACATCAAAATGTGGCGAGAGTCGCCGCATATACGCCAGATACAGCGTGTTGACGCTGGGATTGCGGACATTGAGGCCCGGCGGCACGTAGGGGCCTGCGATGTCATCGGCATGAACATGGAAACTGACCTGGTACAGCCCGAGCGCCACCAGGTTCGGATGATCGCCCGCGCCGGTGTTGTCGTCGGCGTGAGCGACCCCCGCCGCCATTGCGGCGGCGAGACTGAGGCCGAGGCCAAGGGCAGTGGCGGTGCGGTGGATGACTTTCATCTTCAAACCTCTACAACTGCGCGAAAAACCCGCGCGCCACGGCCGTGCAGAACGGTGCTTCGGTTGTATGAATGGCCTGGACCGCCGCACTTTGGCCCTGGGCCGCGGCAATGCCGGCAATGGTGGTCTGATAGCCCACCTTGGCGGCGGCGAAGGGATCGTTGGGGTTGGTGACCGGCGCATTGATATCCACGACGGTGATCGCGCCCGCGGGCAGCGCGGCCCAGTACTGCTGCATGACCAGGGTGTTGACGCTGAAGAATACGGTGGGATCCTGGTCACCGCCGCACATCAGGACGGGGCGCTGCGGAATCCAGTTGCGCAGATCATTCATCTTGAACGCCAGACGCAGGGTGTTCTGGGGATTGGCTGCCACCGCCACGCCGGCCGTCGGCGTAGGCACCGCGCCGTCCGGACTGGCCACGGCATCCAGCACATAGCCCAGGCGGAAGTTGTTGGTCACCAGATTGCTGGTGCCGAAGCCTGCGGCGAAGACGGGATTGGTGGGTACCGCCAGGGCCGCATCGAGCATGGCATTGCCGGTGACCGGAGTCGTGGCATTGAAAAGCGCCGACTCGGGCAGGGTGCCATTCATGAACAGAGTGGTCAGCGGCGTGGCACTGGGGAGCACATTGGCCATTTTTGGGGCGTAGTTGGCCTCGTACACATCGGTCAGGTTCTTATAGATGTTCCCATAGGCATTCTGGTAGCTGGTCACCAGCAGCGGGGTGAAGACGGTGGAGCCGATATTCACCTGGCCGTAGAACACCGCATCGCCAAAGGCTTCCAGCGCATAGGGGCCGGACATGGGCGCGGAGGCGGTGACGGTCATGCCGGCCGCCTGCAAGGCGCGATGAGTGGCCATGGCCACATAGCCGCCTTGAGAATAGCCGGTAATGAACAGTTTGCCGCCATCCGTGGTCCCGCTGGTCATGGTGTGGGGCAGGGCGGTACGCGCCGCCGCCAGCGCATCCATCATGTCCTTGGACTGCTGGTCCGCGTTCAGATAAGGGTGATAGCTCAGCGTCGAGGTGTCATAGCCGGCGTAATTCGGCGCCACCACGATGTAACCCTGGGCCGCGAACATCGCGGCAATCAACGCCCCCTCGGTGTTGCTGGTGTTGGTGATGTCGGCGATATTGAGCGTACGGTCCGGGTTCGTGCCATGGCCATACAGAACGATGGGCCGTCCGCCACTGCACTGGGCGGCGGAGCCCGTGGGCACCATCAATGCCCCGGAAGCGGTGGTGGGCTCACCCGCACCACCCACGGTGTTGTACTGCAGGTAGTAGAAATCGACGCCGCAGGTGGGTTGTCCGGCAACCTGCAGCAATTGCGCACCTGATGCGCTCGCGCCCAGTTCGGCGCCAAAGGTTGCGGCATCCAGCGAGGCGATACGCAGCGGCGGGTCCTGGATCAGGCTGCCACGCGCCGTACCGGCAGGCATGACGCTGGTCATCGAGTCCGTGCCACAGCTGCTCAGGCCTATGGCCAGCGCGCTGGTCAGACCCAGCGCCCAGGTGCGACCCGGGCGATACCGTCGGGGCATTTGTGACATGGCGCTCTCCGATCGGATTTCAGGTCAGCTGCAACTGCGCCCGACCGCGCAATCTATTTTGCGGTCGCCTTCTTGACCGTGATATTGACGGGCTGGCCCTGGAAATCCAGGGTCAGCGAGATGCTGTCGGCAGCCACCACGCCCGTGTATTTCAAGGTCATGGCGTTGCCGCCCATATCCACATCCACCGCAAATGAAATGTTGGCGCCATCGATCTTGCCGTCCTTGATGGCAACCTTCGCGCCATCGGGGCCGGTCGTCGTGCCGGTCAGCTTGGCGCCGTCTGCCTTGAAGGTGTAGCCGATCGCCACCGGACCGTTGGGTGAGTCGATCGATCCCGACCAGTCACCATCCACGTTCGCCGCGAAGGCGGGCGCGGATATCAGCAGCAATGCCAGCAGCAGACCCTTGAGCCTGGTTACCATACTCCCCCCTGTCGATCTTTTTGGCTGTGTGCCGTAAACGATAGCATAGTTGCGCCACGATGCATCACGGCGGCCGTTGCGCAATCAACGCCGTGATCCATACTTGTGCCCACGCTGCGGCCGCGGGCCATCGGATGTCGGAACATGTTTGAGGCTTTAAAGGGCTGGACGGCCGTGGAACGCAAGGTCGTCACGGCCAGTTTTCTGGGTTGGACGCTGGATGCGTTTGACTTCTTTCTGCTGGTTTTCGTCCTTGACGATGTCGCCCGGGATTTCGGTACGACCCGCGGCGCGGTGGCCTGGGCCGTAACGCTGACTTTGGCGTTGCGGCCGGTGGGCGCCTTCATTTTCGGCCGCCTGGCGGATCGCTTCGGGCGACGCCCCATTCTGATGCTGGATGTGGCGCTGTATTCGCTGATGGGACTGGCCAGTGCCCTGGCACCGAACCTGATCACCTTCCTGATCGTGCGGGCGCTGTTCGGGGTGGCAATGGGTGGCGAATGGGGCATCGGTGCCTCACTGACCATGGAGACCGTCAAGCCCAAGGCGCGCGGCCTGGTCTCGGGTCTGTTGCAGTCGGGGTACCCGACCGGCTACCTGGTGGCCTCGGTCGTGTTCGGCTTGCTCTATACGACAGTCGGCTGGCGCGGCATGTTCGTGGTGGGCTTCCTGCCCGCGCTGCTGGTGCTGTACATCCGCCGGCACGTGCCTGAGTCACCGACCTGGAAGGTCGAGACCACCCAGCGCGCTTCGCTGCTGAAGCTGCTGGGCCAGCACTGGAAGCTGGCGGTGTACGCCATCCTGCTGATGACGGCGTTCAATTTCTTCAGCCATGGCACGCAGGACACCTATCCTACTTTTCTGCGGGCGACCCACCACTTCGATGCACACACCACCAGCGTGATCGTCATCGTCTACAACATCGGAGCGATTCTGGGCGGCTGGTGCTTCGGGTCCTGGAGCCAGCGTATCGGGCGCCGGCGCGCCATGATGGTCGCCGCGCTGCTGGCCATCCCGCTGACTTATGTGTGGGCCTTCTCGAGCGGGGTGGTGGTGCTGGCTGCCGGCGCCTTCCTGATGCAGTTCTGCGTTCAGGGCGCCTGGGGTGCGGTGCCGGCGTATCTGCTGGAGGTTTCCCCACCCGAGGCGCGTGCGATGTTTCCCGGGACCGTCTACCAGATCGGCAATTTCATCGCCTCATCGAATGCGGTGTTGCAGACCTGGTTCGCCACTCAGCTGGGCGGCAACTACCGTGTGCCAATGACCTACGTGTGTCTGGCTGCAGCCGTCTCGATTGCAGCACTGGCCTGGGTGGGGCGTGAGACGCGTGCCCTGGAGGGGGCGCTCGAGTAGAGTAACGCTGCCATGGATATCCCCATGAAAACCTACCTGAAGATTCTGGCAGCGTTGCTGGTATGTCTGGCGCCGGTCTTTGTTGGCGTCGCGGCCCAGGGTAGTTCGCCCACCGCGCCGAGCTCGGCTCCACCGCAGGAGCTCACCTTGGATGCGACGACGCTCAAGCGTTACGTGGGTAACTACCAGATCGGCGAGAAAGACATCCAGGGGGTGATGACGGTCACCGTGTCCGGTGCCCAGCTGATCACGCAGATGTCCGGGCAGCCGCCCGTCAATGTCTATGCACAGACGTCGACCCATTTTTTCCTCAAAGCCGTCGACGCAACGCTTGACTTCGTCACGGACGGGCATGCACCGGCCACCGCGCTGAGGCTGCACCAGGTGCTGCCTCAGGGTGGTGCGGTGGATATCACGATGCCACGCATGGATGATGCGGTGGCCAACCGTTTCAACGCCGAATTGGCCGCGCGCGTCCAGTCCAACACCCCGCGGCCGGGTTCGGAAAGTGCCGCTCGCGATTTCTTCGCACGCATCGCCAAGGGCCAGCCGCCGGATTATTCGAAAATGTCGCCCGAGCTTGCGGCTGTTGCCCGGCAGCAGGAGTCCGGTTTGATCGATGGGGTGGGGGGCCTGGGGGCGCTGCAGAGCATTACCTTCCAGAGCATCGGGCCTGGCGGTGAGGACATCTACCTGGCGAAGTTCTTGACCGGCGCGCTGCTGCTGCATATCACGCTGGACGCGAAGGGCACCATCAGCGGCCTGGGATTGCAGCCGGCGCCGTGAATGCGCCCTTGAGCTCGCAGGGCGATGCCGCGGCAGCCCGCCAGCTGCTTGACCTGATCAATGGCAGCTGGATCGCGCAAGCCTGTTATGTGACGGCCCGATTGGGCATTGCGGAGCTGCTGGCGGCGGGCCCGCGCACGGCCGAAGACCTCGCCGCCGTGACCGGTACGAATGCGCCGGCGCTGCGCCGCCTGCTCAGCGCGCTGGGGAGCGTGGACATCTGTCACCAGTGCGCGGACGGCACATTCGAGATGACCCGCATGGGGTCGTTGCTGCGGGCCGATGTGCCCTGCTCGATGCGCGCCTGGGCGCTGCAATGGGGCGGGGAGGCCTGGCAGGTGTGGGCGAATCTGCTCCACAGCATCAAGACCGGGCACAGCGCACGGGCGCTCATCACCGGTGATACGGGATTTGAGCACCTGGAGCGGGATCCGGCAGCTGCCGAGATCTTCAATCAGGCCATGGTCGATCTGACGCGCCTGGCGGCGTTGCACATCGCGCAGGCCTATGACTTCGCGGGCCAGCGGGTCATGGATGTGGGCGGTGGCTATGGTGAACTGCTGGCCCACATTCTCACGGTCCATCCGACGGCACAGGGTGTGCTGTTCGACATGCCCCATGCCATATCGAAGGCGCGCGCGCACCTTGACGGCCGTGGTCTCGGCGGCCGCTGCGAATTCACCACCGGGGATTTTTTCGCAAGCCTGCCCAGCGGATCGGACATTTATGTTCTGAAGACGGTCATACACGACTGGCCCGATGACCGGGCGCGGGACATTCTGCGCACCTGTCGGCGGGCGATGACACCGGGGACACGGATGCTGATCATCGAGCGGCTGATGCCCGAGCGACTTGTGCCGTCGGCTGCGAACCGGGCACTGGCGCGGGTTGATCTGCACATGCTCGTCGCGCTGGGTGCGCAGGAGCGCACCTTGAATGAAATGCTGGCGCTGCTCGCATCGGTGGGATTTCACAACGTGCGGCGCATCGAAACCGGTTCGGAGTTTCAGATTCTCGAGGCGCAGGGCTGAGGCCCGCAGCGCGCCAGCAGACCCTTCAGTGTTGCGCGCTCAATGACAGTCCCGGAATGGTCGCAACGGAGACCGAGATCTGCTGGCTGACATGCTGCAGCATCGCCAGTCGGCCGCGAATCAACTTGGTGCGGGTCATGCGGCCGGAATGGCTGGAGGAG
>DATHOA010000105.1:0-33709 GCA_035485475.1 Steroidobacteraceae bacterium
CATGAGCCTGGATGGCCGTACGGCCTTGAGCGACGGCCGCAGCAAATGGATCACCGGTGAAGCCGCCCGCCAGGACGTGCAGTCCTGGCGCGCCCGCAGTTCCGCAATACTGACCGGTATCGGCACGGTGCTGGCCGATGATCCGATGCTCTCGGTGCGGCCGGCGGGGCCGGCGGTGCGACAGCCCGTGCGTGTCATTCTCGACAGCCAACTGCGCACGCCGGCCGATGCCCGGGTCTATGCAGGCACTGGCGACCCAAGCGTGTGGATCTTCACCACCAGCAATGACGCGACGCGGATCGCGGCCGCGGAAGCACGCGGCGCGCGGGTGGAACGAGCCGGCAACGCCGCGCCGGTGGATCTCGCACAAGTACTGCGCGCCTTGGGAACCGCCGGCATGAATGAGGTGCTGGTGGAGGCGGGCGCTACGCTCGCCGGCGCGTTGGTTGAGCAGCAGTGCGTCGATGAACTGTTGCTGTATGTGGCGCCGGTAGTGCTGGGTGATCGCGCCCGGGGCCTGCTCAAGGTGCCCGAACCGCTGACATTGGCGCAGGCGCGGCGCTTTGAAGCATTCGAATCAGTCGCCGTGGGCGCGGATCAGCGTATCCGCCTGCGTGCGCCGCACAATTGACGAAACATTCAAGAGAACGTTCAAACATCATGTTCACGGGAATAGTCCAGGACACTGGCACGGTCGCATCGTTGACGGCGCAGGGTGGAGATGTGCGTCTGAAGATCCGCGTAGGACGGCTTGATCTTTCGAAGACTGCCGTGGGCGACAGCATCTGCGTGCAGGGTTGTTGCGTCACAGCGGTCGCGCTGAGCGCTGATACGTTCGAAGCGGATCTGTCGCGCGAGACCCTGGGACTGACTACGCTCGGTGACCTGGCGTTGGGTGCTGCGGTCAACCTCGAGCCGGCGCTGCGCGCTGGGGATGCCCTAGGGGGGCACCTGGTGTCCGGGCATGTCGATGGAGTTGCCAAGCTGACATCCCGGTCCGCCGATGCCCGCTCCACGCGCATGGTGTTCGAGGCGCCGGCCGCCCTGGCGCGGTTTATCGCCCGCAAGGGTTCGGTCGCGCTGAATGGGGTGAGCCTGACGGTCAACGAGGTCGAGGGGGTGCAGTTCGGCGTGAACCTGATTCCACACACCCTGGAGGTGACGACCCTTGGGGAACTGGTCCCGGGGGCCTGTGTCAACCTGGAAATCGATCAAGTCGCGCGGTATGTGGAGCGCCTTGCAAGCTTTGACAATGCCATGTTGAAAGCCTAGCGCTGCATCTCACTCGCCGCAGCAGGCCGCGCGCAAGGGACTTGCGGCGGATCTCTCAGGGCAACGGTGCCGGGGCGTTCAAATACGCGCCGCTCAGCGTTTGGAACTGGCCGCCGTCCGTCGTTATCGTCGTCTGGTTGGCATCGCCCGGGCTGAATACGACTCCCAGGCCGCCCACGGCCGTGAGCTGAGACGGATGCTTCAGGAAGTAGTCCTCGCGGTCGTCACGATAGTGACTAGCTGTGCCGCCTGGGGTGCTCGAGGGCGCCCCCATTGGAGTCTGCCACCAGATCACAGGTAGTTCGCCGAGTCCGGCGTGATATTGCTGCACGCTGGCCAGATGCTGGCTGAAGTTCGGAGTCGTTTGATTAGTCTCATCCCAGTACCAAGGTCCACCGCCGCGAACGCAATCCGACGGCTGCGGGCTCACCTCAAAGCAGCCCGCGTCGCGATCTAAAGTCTCCATGATGATGAAATCTGCATGCTGCGCGCCGATCGCCTGCATGAACGTCACCACCTGAGCTGTGCTGTCACCACCCCAATCGGATGGTGGAAAACCGATATAGGCCTGCGGCGCGTACTGCCGTGCCATCTTCACTAAGCAGCCCGCGATTCCAGCAATGTCGTTGGTGAGTGAGGCGCAGTCGGCATTAATGGTGACGAGCGCCGCGAGCGCGGCCGGATCCTGGTTCGACTGCTGCTCCGCAAAACCCCAAAAGTCCGGTTCCAGGTTAACGAGGGCCGGTTTGCCATACGCCGCGATCTGCTGATACAGCAAGCGTACATTCGACCAGTACTGCGTCATGAAGGCGCTGTTGGTCAGATCGGCCAGATTGCCATCGCCGTTGGTCGCCATCTGGTACAGCGTGTACATGGGAATGGCGCCCACCTGCTCCGCCTCGCCGGCGACAACACCGACGTAGGCACCCGCCGGACTGTTCCAAGTCGTCCAATCGCCGCTGCCGGCGCCGACCAGATACTGATCGAGGATGTCAGGCTTCAGACCCTGCGACTGGATGAGCGAGACCGGCTGGGTGCCGAGGCCGACCAGCAATCGCGAGGGCATGCCGAGCTTTGCAGCCAGAATCGCCGCAGGCCCAGACCCCGGGCTTGCAGCCCCTGAGGTGCCACCCCCATTCGAAGCACCTGTGCCGCCGGAGGGAGCCGAGCTGGACGGAGCTGAGCTGCTCGGGCCGTTTGAGGTGCTCGAGGACCCAGGACTGTTCGCGCTGCTTGGGTTGCTCGAGGCGCCGGGGCTACTCGAACTGCTCGGGCTACTTGAGGTGCTCGAGGTGCCTGGACTGCTCGAGCCGACGCTCATGCTGCCGCTCTGGCCGGCCGAAGCGCCCGTCGTCGCACTCGTCGTGGATGTGGAATCGGCACCGCCACAGGCCGCGAGCGCCAGCGCGCAAACGCAACATGCTGCAGTCAACCGCGCAACACGAAATTTTAGCAAGGCGGGCATCCAGTGAAAACAATCAGTGCGGTCTTTCTAGCTTCAAAGGATGGGCAACACAAGACGTCGCGCTTCAGCGACCGGGCGCCGCTGAGTGCTCGTCCAAGGTCACCCTAAAAGGGCATATTTAGCGTATCTGTGGAGCGGTCGCTCGCAGCCCGGTACGATAGGTGCCTATGAACAATATTCTCACCCTGCCCCCGCGCACCGGCGCGGAGCCCGCGGAGGCTGCCGAGATGGCTGCCGGACATACCGAATTCAGCAGCATTCCGACCATTCTGGGCGAACTGCGCGCCGGCCGCATGGTGCTGATTCTCGACGATGAAGACCGGGAAAACGAAGGCGACCTGATCATGGCCGCCGAACATGCGACGCCGGAGTCCATGGCCTTCATGATCCGCCATTCCAGCGGCATCATCTGCGTGCCCATGGAAGAGGAGCGCCTGCTGCGCCTGGAATTACCGCAGATGGTCGGGGCCAACAACGACAGCTACCGTACGGCCTTCACGGTCTCGGTGGATTACCGGCATGGCACCACTACGGGCGTTTCGGCGGCCGACCGTGCCGCGACCATTACGGCACTGGCCGATCCGCAGACCACAGCCGCCGACTTCGCGCGTCCCGGGCACATTTTCCCCCTGCGCCCGCGTCGGGGCGGGGTGCTGGTGCGTGCCGGCCATACCGAGGCTGCCGTGGACCTGTGCGTGCTGGCGGGCCTGAAGCCCGCCGGCGTGCTGTGCGAACTGATGAATGATGATGGCTCGATGGCGCGGCGTGCCGAGAGCGAGGTGTTCGCCCGCCAGCACAACATTGCCATCGGCACCATCGCCGATCTGATCCGCTATCGTCTGCGCAATGAGCGCTCGGTGGATCGGGTTGCCGATCAGCCCGTGCATACCGAGTTCGGCGAGTTTCGCCTGTGCGCGTACGAGGACCGGGGCAGCCATGCGGTGCATCTGGCACTGGTGCGCGGCCGACTCGACGGGCCGGAGGCGCCGCTGGTGCGGGTGCACGTGGCCGACACCCTGCGCGATGCGCTGGGTATCTCCGGCGACGGTCGCACCTGGACCCTGCGCCGGGCACTGGAGCGGGTGGCCGCCGTCCCCAATGGCGTGGTGGTGATCCTGCGCGGGGCCGACGCGGCCTACGATCTGACGGCGGCGCTCCAAGCCCTGCAGCGACCGCCGGGTGCCGACGCGGAGACTGCGAACAGCGCCGCCGCAAGTGCCACGGGTCAGCCGCCGCATCTGAATGCGCAAGCCATGGTGCTGCGGACCTTCGGGGTCGGGGCACAGATTCTCAAGGATCTGGGCGTGTGCCGCATGCGCGTGATGTCGAAACCCAAGCAGATGCACGGTCTGTCGGCATTTGGTTTGACCGTGGAATCGTACGTCGGAGCGGACTGCTAGGTGGCCCCGTCATCGGTGCCGACGCCCGCGCCAGCTGTGGTCGTGCCAGCAGTGGTCGTGGAAGGGGAGATCACGGCGCGTGGCCGGCGCGTGGCCATTGCCGCCGCCCGCTTCAATGATTTCATTGTCTCGAGCCTGCTCGAGGGCGCGACCGACGCGTGGCGCTCGCATGGTGGCGCGCACGATGACCTGCTGATTGCCCGAGTGCCCGGGGCCTTTGAGCTGCCGGTGGCCGTGCGCAAGCTGGCGGTCAGCGGCCGGTACGAGGCGGTCGTGGCGCTGGGCTGCGTAATTCGCGGGGATACGCCGCATTTTGAGTTTGTGGCGGGCGAGTGCGCCCGCGGGCTGATGCTGGCGAGCCTGGAAACGGGCGTGCCGGTGATCCTGGGCGTGCTGACGGTGAACACCACCGAGCAGGCCCTGGAGCGCGCGGCGATCAACGGCATGAACAAGGGTGGCGAAGCGCTGGAAACTGCGCTCGAGATGGTCAGTCTGTTCCAGCGCCTGGAACAGCGGGTTTAGTTGTCCATGGATACCCAACCGGACCGGCGGGCCACCAACGCCCGCTCGGTAGCCCGCCGCCTGGCAGTGCAGGCGATCTATCGCTGGCAGATCAACGCTGGTCCCTGGCAGGATCTGCTGCTGGAGTTCGCAGATGCCGCGGACATGCCCAAGGCCGACCGCGAGTATTTCCGCGAGCTGATCGAAGGCGTGTGTGGAACGCGCGAGCAGCTGGACATCGACATCGCGCAGTGGACGGATCGCCCGGCAGTGCAGCTGGACCCGGTCGAGCATGCGGTACTGCTGGTGTCGGTGTTCGAACTGACCGCGCGCCCTGATGTGCCATTTCGCGTGGTGCTCAACGAAGCGGTGAATATCACCCGGCGCTTTGGCGCCACGGATGGACACAAGTTCGTCAATGCGGTGCTGGATCGTGCCGCCCGCATCCTGCGCACCCACGAACACTGACGCGCGGATCGGGGCGCTCCATGGCACTGTCGGAATTCGACCTGATCAGCCGCTATTTCAGCCAACGTGGTGCGCGGCGTGGCGATGTGGTGCGCGGCGTCGGCGATGATGGGGCGGTACTCGAGTGTCCGCCGGATTCGCAGCTGATCGCGGCCATCGATTCGCTGGTGGAGGACGTACACTTTCCCGCAGGCTCACCGGCCCGCTCAATCGGTCATCGCGCCCTGGCGATAAATCTCTCGGATCTTGCCGCAATGGGTGCGCAGCCGGCGTGGGCGCTGCTGGCGCTGGCAATGCCCGCCGCCGATGAGGCGTGGCTGCGCGAGTTCAGCGCCGGCCTGGATGCCCTGGCGCGCCAACATGGCGTGGCGCTGGTGGGCGGCGACACCACCGGTGGCAAGTTGTGCGTCACCGTGCAGATTCTGGGCTTCGTGCCGCGTGGCACCGCCCTGATGCGTAGCGGCGGGGCGCCCGGCGATGCCGTTTTCGTGAGCGGGACGCCGGGTGACTCGGCGGCGGGTCTGCTGCTGGAGCAATCCCGCTTAAGTGTCGCGAATGCCGCGCACGCACAATGGCTGCTGGAGCGGTTCCGCTATCCCACGCCCCGGGTGGCGCTGGGACTTGCGTTGCGGGGTGTGGCCAGTGCCTGCATCGATGTGTCCGATGGCCTGCTCGGTGACTGCGGTCGTCTGGCCCAGGCCAGCGGCTGCGGCGTCACCCTGGACTATGCGGCCATTCCCGTGTCGGACCCGCTGCGGGCGGCCGTCGGCGAGGAGCGCGCCCGCGAGTTGGCGCTGACCGGTGGCGAGGATTACGAACTTTGCTTCACGGTGCCGAGCGCCAGGCTTGACGAGTTCATCGCGCATTGTCCGGCCAGCGAATTTGGCTGGAGCCGGATCGGCATGCTCAGCGCACAACCCGGCGCAATCGTGCGCCGTGGCGCGTCTGTGATGCAGGTCTCGCATCGCGGATTTGACCACTTCGGCTGATCGGCACAAATGCGTGTGAGGGGTGCATCACAGTAGGCTGGGCTGCCGTTCCTTATCCTCGCGCGGCATACCGATAATTACCGCCAGTACCCAGGATCGCCGGTGCCCCAGAAATCCCCCTCCAGCCGTACCCGTACCATGCCCGAGAAAATCGGCAAGTACGTGATCATCAAGGAGGTCGGTCGCGGCAGCACGGGTACCGTGTACCTCTCGCACGACGCTTATTACGGGCGCGACGTGGCGATCAAGGTCTACAACATCGATACCGGTGGCGATGAGGATCGGGCGCGCATCGCGCGCAAGATGTTCCTCTCGGAAGCCCACCTGGTCGGGATGCTGCAGCATCCGAACATCCTGCCCATCTATGATGCCGGCGAGGAAAACGGTTACTGCTACATCGTCAGCGAGCACGTGCATGGCGCGCGCACGCTGGCGGCGTACTGCCGCGCCGACAATCTGTTGCGCATCGATGACGCCGTGGAGATCATCTTCAAGTGCGCCAAGGCGCTGCACTATGCGCATTCACGGGGCGTCATCCACCGCGACGTCAAACCGTCGAACATCATGCTCACGCAGGACAGCGATGTCCGCATCATCGACTTCGGCATCGCGCTGGTATCGGACTCGGATATCTCGCGCATTGAAGGCATCGCGGGCAGTCCTTCGTATATGTCGCCCGAGCAGGTGCAGAGTCTGGAGCTGAGCAACCGTTCCGATCTGTATTCCCTGGGCGCCGTGATGTACGAGTTGTTGACCGGATCGCGCCCGTTTCGTGCCGGCAACCTGCAAAAGCTGCTGCATCAGATCGTGTATGCGACCGCGCCGCCGATCCACACCCTGCGCGGCGACATTCCCGAGGATCTGGAGAATGTCGTGGCGATGGCGTTGCAGAAGGAACCCGCGAAGCGCTACAAGAGTGGCCTGGACTTCGCGGCAGAACTGACCCGTGTACACCAGAAACTGCGCGAACAGAACGCGCGCATCGATCGCCAGGAACAGTTCGGGGTCCTGCGGCGGCTGAAGTTCTTCCATGAGTTCTCGCATGCGGAAATCTGGGAAGTGCTGCGCGCCAGTCACTGGCAGACCTATTCCCTTGGCGAGGAGATCGTCAAGGAAGGCGAAATGGACGACCGTTTCTACGTGATCGTCTCCGGCACCTGTACGGTGGAACGTCACAACGTGCGCCTCGGCGCCATCGAGACCGGGGAGTGTTTTGGCGAGGCGAGCTATGTGCCGGGCGCGAAGCGCACCGCGACCATTCGCTCCCTCGAAGGCGTTACCGTCCTCAAAGTCAGCTCGACGCTGCTGGAGCAGGTATCCGCCTCCTGCCAGCTGCGCTTCAATCGCGTGTTCCTGCGCACCATGATCACCCGCTTGCAGGCCAGTGACATGGATTCAACGACCGCCACCTACCCGCGACTCGCGCCGCACTGAGCGCTAGTTCGTCAGCGCTTCCTTGTCGTGCTCGATCAGCGCGTAGGCGGAATGGTTGTGGATTGACTCGAAGTTCTCTGCGGACACTTCATACGCGGATACCCGATCTTCGGCATTCAGGCGCGCGGCGACATCGCGCACGATGTCTTCCACGAATTTCGGATTCTCATAGGCGCGCTCCGTAACGAACTTCTCGTCGGTGCGCTTGAGGATGCCATACAGCTCGCTGGAGGCTTCGGACTCGGCGATGCTGATCAGCTCTTCGATCCAGATGTGCTCGCGCAGCTTCGCGGTGATGGTCACGTGTGAGCGCTGATTGTGGGCGCCGTACTTTGAGATATCGCGCGAGCACGGGCACAGACTGGTGACCGGCACCACGACCCGGATCCACATGCAGGTCTTGCCGTCGCGCCGCTCGCCGAGCAGGCTCGCGCGGTAATCCATGACGCTGGCAACGCCCGAAACGGGCGCCCGCTTGGTGATGAAGAACGGGAAGGTCATCTCGATGTGGCCGGCATTGGCCTCCAGCCGCATCGTCATCTCCTCGAGCATGTTCTGGAACGACTCGACGGAGATCTCCCGCTCGTGCTGGTTGAGGATGCTGACGAAGCGCGACATGTGCGTGCCCTTGAAGTCATGGGGCAGATTCACGTACATGTTGAAGGTGGCGATGGTGTGCTGTTCACCGCTGGCGCGATCCTTCACCCGCACCGGGTGGGTGATGTCCTTGATCCCGACACGGTTGATGGGAATGCGGCGGGTGTCGGCGCGGCCCTGCACATCCTCGACGCCGATCGTCTGCGCGACTACTTTGGAATTCATGATCTGGTGAGTCCGAAAATTACTGGGCTGGAGCCTAGAGCGCGCCGACAGAGCGGGCACGAGTGGCCGAATGGCGCGCCCACCAGCGCTCGATGGTGGCAGTGAGCGACGGCGCGTCCAGTCCGGCCAGGGCCAGACAGTCCTCGCGTGAGCCGTGCTCGATGAAGCGATCCGGAATGCCGATGTGCAGCAGCGACACCTGGATGTCCTGGCTGGCCAGCAGTTCGCCGATGGCGCTGCCGGCGCCGCCGGCGACGACATTCTCCTCCAGCGTCACGACGGCGCTGTGGCGCGAGGCGATCTCGATCAAAAGATTCTCATCCAGTGGCTTGATGAAGCGCAGGTTCACCAGTGTGGCGTCGAGGCGTTCGGCGATCTTCTGCGCCGGGGCGACCAGCGCACCGACGGCGATGAGCGCCAGACCCGAGCGGCCCTGGCGACGGATTTCGCCGCGGCCGATGGGCAGCGCGGTCATCTGGGGCACCGGCGCCGTACCCGGACCCGCGCCGCGCGGATAACGCACTGCAGCCGGGCCCTTCACGGTGGTGGCCGTGTAGAGCATTTGCCGGCATTCATCCTCATCGGCGGGCGCCATGATCACCATGTTGGGGATGCAGCGCAGGAAAGAAAGGTCAAAGCTGCCTTGATGGGTCGCCCCATCGCTGCCGACCATGCCGGCGCGATCGATGGCGAACGTGACGGGCAGATTCTGCAGGGCCACATCGTGAATCAGCTGGTCATAGCCACGCTGCAGGAAGGTCGAATAGATGGCCACCACCGGCTTCATGCCCGCGGCCGCGAGGCCCGCGGCCAGGGTCACCGCGTGCTGCTCGGCGATGGCCACATCGAAATACCGGTCGGGGAAGCGCTTCGAATACTCGACCAGGCCGGAGCCTTCACGCATCGCCGGGGTGATGGCCACGATCTTCGGATCGGCCACGGCGATATCGCACAACCACTGGCCAAAGACCTGGGAGTAGGTGGGACCCTGGCTCTTTTCCTTGAAGATGGTGCCGCTGCGTGGATCGAACGGGCCGGGTCCATGCCACTTGATGGGATCGGCCTCGGCGGGCGCATAGCCCTTGCCCTTGCGCGTCACGACGTGCAGGAACTGCGGGCCCTTCAGCTGCTTGACGTTCTTCAGCGTGGTGACCAGGGCCTTCAGATCATGGCCGTCGACCGGCCCGATGTAGTTGAACCCCATCTCCTCGAACATAGTGCCTGGCAGGACCATGCCCTTCATGTGTTCCTCGGAGCGGCGCGCCAGCTCCCATACCGTGGGCATGGGCTTGAGCACCTTCTTGCCGCTCTCGCGCAGGTGCGAATAGAACCGTCCGGACAGCACCCGGGCCAGGTAGTTGGACAATGCGCCGACATTTTCGGAAATCGACATCTCATTGTCGTTGAGTACCACCAACAGGTCATTTGGTAGCGAACCCGCGTGACAAAGTGCCTCGAAGGCCATGCCGGCCGTCATGGCGCCATCGCCGATGACGGCGACGGCACGCCGGTCGCTGCCCTGGTGGGCGGCCGCAATGGCCATGCCTAAGGCTGCGCTGACAGAGGTGCTCGAATGCCCCACGCTGAAGGTGTCGTATTCACTCTCGGCCGGGGTCGGGAAGGGCGCGAGGCCGTTGCGCTGCTTGATCGTATGCAGCCGGTCGCGGCGGCCCGTGAGGACCTTGTGCGGATAGGCCTGGTGGCCCACGTCCCAGACGAGCAGGTCGCCGGGGGTTTCATAAACGTAGTGCAGGGCGATGGTCAGCTCGACCGTGCCCAAGCCGGCGGCAAAGTGGCCGCCGCGGGTGCTGACGCTCTGGATCAGGAATTCACGCAGTTCCGCCGCAAGCTCGGGCAGCTTGCCGGCCGGAAGCTGGCGCAGATCCGCGGGGGACTGGATGGTGCTCAGCAGGGAATAGGTGCCTTCGGGCTTGGGCATGAGGTGAACTTTATGACCTTTGTAGCGCCCCGTGCACATCAGCCAGGGTGCCTAAGTCTAACCAGTGCAACACGGATAAGGTATCGGACGAGACCAAAGATACCGGGATGGGTCCGGCCTTGCGGCTAATCCGCCGAATTCAGGCCCGGTTCTGCGTTTTCGGTGAAGGGTTCAGGGTCGGCATTGGCGCTGCTGTTCAACAGGATTTCCACCTTCTGCTGGGCTGCCTTCAGGGCGCCCTGACACTGACGCGTCAGCGCGACACCCCGCTCGAAGGATTTCAGAGCATCATCCAACGGCAGGTCACCCTGTTCAAGACGCTCCACCAGGGCTTCAAGTTCAGCCAGCGAGGCCTCAAAATCCACCGGAATTTCATCCCCCGCGATAGCGGGGGCTAGGCTCGGTTGCGCGGTTCTGGGCACACAAATCTCGACTGTCATGTGGGCAAGCGATTGCCCCTTATACAGTGCCGGGGCGATGGGTCAAAGTCATTGACGATGTCGCAGGGGGCGAATAAAGTTAAAGATATTAGACCCAGTCTAATTTTGCCATTTTTTTGGCCGCCATTGTCAGGCGTCCGTAGCAACCTTCCGCAGGAGACCACCGTGAACCTCAAGGGCAGCAAGACCGAGACCAATCTGAAGGAAGCATTTGCCGGGGAATCCCAGGCGAATCGCCGCTATCTGTATTTCGCATCAAAGGCGGACGTCGAAGGCTACAACGATGTGTCGGCAGTGTTCCGCTCCACGGCCGAAGGCGAGACCGGGCATGCCCATGGCCATCTGGAGTACCTGGAAGCCGTCGGTGATCCGGCGACCGGCCTGCCGATCGGGGAGACCAAATTGAACCTCAAGGCGGCCATCGCCGGTGAGACCCATGAGTACTCGGACATGTATCCGGGCATGGCCAAGTCGGCCCGCGAAGAAGGCTTCGCCGAGATTGCGGACTGGTTCGAGACCCTCGCCAAGGCCGAGCGTTCACACGCCAATCGTTTCCAGAAGGCACTGGACTCGATCTGAGCTTCGAAAACGGCATGTAAGGAACCGGCCGCCAAGGCCGGTTCCTGTGCCGCTGCTGGCCGCAAAATCTTAGGATATCGATGAGCAACGCTCCCACTGGCGGCCGGGAAGGCAGTCTCGAGGCGCCGACCCGTCACCCGATCGACTGGCGCAATCCGGATTTCTACGACGAAGCCGCGCTGAGCAAGGAACTCAATCGCGTCTTTGATATCTGTCACGGCTGCCGGCGCTGCTTCAGCCTGTGCCAGTCCTTTCCGACCCTGTTTGATGCCATCGATAACACCGCCACCGGCGAGCTCGAAGCGGTGGACAGGAAGGTTTACTGGCAGGTCGTGGATCACTGTTACCTGTGTGACATGTGCTTCATGACCAAGTGTCCGTATGTGCCACCCCATCCCTGGGCCGTCGATTTCCCCCACCTGATGCTGCGCGCCAAGGCCACTCATGCCGCCACCCACGGCTTCAGCCTGCGCGATCGCGCACTCGCTTCGACCGAAGCGGTCGGACGCATCGCCGGAATTCCCGTGATCGCTGAAGTGGTCAATGCCGTCAATCGTTTCAAGCCGGCCCGTGTGCTGTTGGAGAAGACGCTCGGCGTCGCCCGTGACGCGCCGCTTCCCGAGTTTCACTCGAGCACCGCCCGCAGCCGCTTGGCGGCGCTGAACGGCCCGCTTGAAGCGGCACCGCCCGGTCCGGTCCCCGCTTCGCGCGAACAATTGCGCGATCGTGTCGCCTTGTTTGCGACCTGCTACGGCAACCGCAATGAACCGGACCTGGCCACGGACCTGGTGGCCGTGTTCAATCACAACGACATTCCCGTGCGCCTGGTGCCGAAGGAGCGTTGCTGCGGCATGCCGCGCCTGGAGCTCGGGGACCTGAAGACGGTCGCGGCCTACAAGGAGGAGAATATTCCGCAGCTGCTGGCCGTGATTGCGGCCGGATACGACATCGTGGCACCGATTCCCAGCTGTGTGCTCATGTTCAAGCAGGAGTTGCCGCTGATGTTCCCGGACGACCCGGACGTCAAGGCGGTCGCGGCACGCATCTACGACCCGTTCGAGTATCTGATGCTGCGGCACAAGTACGGCAAGCTCAGGACTGAGTTCAAGACCTCACTGGGCAAGGTCAGCTACCATGTGCCCTGCCACCTGCGGGTACAGAACATCGGACTGAAGACCCGCGATGTGCTGCGCCTGGTGCCTGACACCACGGTCGACGTCATCGAGCGCTGCTCCGGCCACGATGGTACCTACGCCGTGAAGCAGGAATTTCGTGCCGCCTCGGTGAAGATCGGTACACCGGTGGCGAGCCGGGTGCAGAATGCCGCCCCGGCGCATTACACCAGTGACTGCCCCATGGCGGGCCACCAGATCGAAAGCCTGTTGCCGCAAGGCACGGCTACCGCGAGCAACGCCGGCGGCCATGGGCCCGAGCATCCGCTGAAGCTGTTGCGGCTCGCATATGGAATTTGAAGGATCGTACGGATGGACAAGCTGACCGTAAGCGAACTCTTCAGCCTCGAGCAGTACGCCCGCAGGCGCAACGAGTTCCGCACGCAGGTTCTGGAGCACAAGAGCCACCGGCGCCTGAGCATAGGACCGAACATGACCTGGTGCTTTGAGGATCGCCTCACCATCCAGTACCAGATCCAGGAGATGCTGCGCGCCGAGAAGGTGTTCGAGCCGGCGGGCATTCAAGAGGAGCTGGACGCGTACAATCCGCTGATCCCGGACGGGGCCAACTGGAAGGCGACGCTGCTGCTGGAATTCGCCGACACCGAGCTGCGCCGCGAATGGCTCATCAGGCTGCGCGGTGTCGAGGCCCGCTGCTGGGTGCAGATCGCAGGCTTCGAGAGGGCGTTCGCCATTGCGGATGAAGACCTGCCGCGCGAGAACGACGAGAAGACTTCCGCGGTGCACTTCCTGCGCTTCGAGCTGGCCGCGCCCATGCTCAATGCACTCAAGGGCGGCGCGGCGCTGGCCGCCGGCGTCGACCATGATAGCTACAGACATAGTGTCGAGCCGGTCGCCGAGCGCATCCGCGCGTCGCTTCTGGGCGACTTGAACTGACGGACCGGGCCCTCACGTAATCGGCTAAGATCGCGCCACCCGTGGGCGGCTGCCTGCTGCCCTTAAATCCATTTATCAAAGCGATGAGTCAAAGCTACACAGCCTCCGATATTGAAGTCCTCTCCGGATTGGAGCCGGTGCGTCGCCGCCCGGGCATGTACACCCACACGCAGCGGCCCAACCACCTGGCCCACGAGGTCGTCGACAACAGCGTCGATGAAGCGATCTCAGGATATTGCACCCAGATCGATGTCACGCTCTTCAAGGATGGCTCCCTTGCGGTCACGGACGATGCCCGCGGCATGCCGGTCGATATCCATCCCCAGGAGAAGGTCACCGGCGTCGAATTGATTCTCACGCGCCTGCACGCCGGCGGGAAATTTTCTGAAAAAGCGGCCTACAAGTTCTCGGGCGGACTGCATGGCGTGGGTGTCTCGGTGGTCAACGCGCTGTCCCGGCGTCTGGAGTGCACCATCCGTCGCGGCGGCAAGGAATACCGGATCTCCTTCAAGGATGGAAAACTGGACTCCAAGCTCACGGTGATCGGCACGGTGGGGCAGCGCAACACCGGCACGACCGTGCACTTCTGGCCCGACCCGAAGTTCTTTGATTCCGACAAGTTCTCCGTGCCGCAGCTGCGGCACATGCTCAAGGCGAAGGCGGTGCTGTGTGCGGGCCTGCGCATCACCTTCACCAATGAGGCGACCGGCGAGAAGGACGAGTGGTTCTACAGCGGGGACCTGGGCGCCTACCTGATGGAGGAGCTGGAGTCCACCGAGCGGCTGCCGCCCGAGCCCATCACGGCGGCGCGCGAAGGCGAGGCCGATGCGGTGGGCTACGCACTGCTGTGGGCGCCGAACCTGCCCGCGGTCTTCGGCGAAAGCTATGTGAATCTGATTCCGACCTCCGAAGGCGGCACGCACGTCAACGGGCTGCGTTCGGGTCTGGCGCAGGCCGTGCGCGAGTTCTGCGAGTTCCGCAACCTGGTGCCGCGCGGCATCAAGCTCACCCCCGAGGATGTCTGGGACAAGTGCTGCTACGTGCTGTCGTTGAAGATCCGCGAGCCGCAGTTCGCCGGACAGATGAAGGAGCGCCTGGCCTCGCGTGACGCGGCCGCCGTAGTGGAGGGGTTTGTCCGCGATTCGATGGCGCTGTGGTTGAACGGTCATGCCGATGCCGGCGAGCGCATCGCGCAATTCGCCATCGCCAATGCGCAGGAGCGGGCGCGCGCCGCGCAACGCGTGGTGCGCAAGCGCGTATCCGGTGGTCCGGCGCTGCCCGGGAAGCTTGCTGACTGCACCAGCCAGGAGCCGCGCCGCTCGGAGCTGTTCCTGGTGGAGGGTGATTCGGCCGGTGGCAGCGCCAAGCAGGCCCGCGAACGCGAGTTCCAGGCCATCATGCCGCTGCGCGGCAAAATCCTGAACACCTGGGAGCTGGAGTCTGCCTCCATCGCATCCTCCGAGGAAGTGCACAACATCAGCATTGCGCTGGGGGTCGAGCCGGGCTCGGCGGATGTATCGCAGCTGCGCTATCACAAGGTCTGCATCCTCGCGGATGCGGACTCCGACGGACTGCATATCGCGACCTTGCTGTGCGCGCTGTTCCTGCGCCACTTCCGGCCACTGGTCACCGGCGGTCACATCTATGTCGCCATGCCGCCGCTATATCGCATCGATGCCGGCAAGCAGATCTACTATGCCCTGGATGATGTCGAGCGCGACCAGGTGATTGCGCGCATTGCCAAGGAGAACGCGCGCACCAAGCCGTCCGTCACGCGCTTCAAGGGCTTGGGCGAGATGAATCCCTCGCAGCTGCGCGAGACCACCATCGACCCGCGCACCCGTCGCCTGGTGCAGCTGACGGTGGATGCGGGAGACAACACCGATCAGCTCATGGACATGCTGCTCGCCAAGAAGCGCGCCGGCGACCGGCGTGAATGGCTGGAAACCAACGGCAATCTGGCCGAGGTGCAGGTCTAAGCCATGCAGGACCAGGAACTGAATTTCGAAGGCGTCGAGCGACAGCCGCTGCGCACCTTCACCGAGAAGGCCTACCTCGATTACTCGATGTACGTGATCCTCGATCGTGCGCTGCCCTTCCTCGGGGATGGGCTCAAGCCCGTCCAGCGCCGCATCATCTACGCCATGAGCGAGCTTGGACTCGCGGCGGCCAACAAGCACAAGAAGTCCGCCCGCACCGTCGGTGATGTCATCGGCAAGTTCCATCCGCATGGGGACAGCGCCTGCTATGAGGCCATGGTGCTGATGGCGCAGCCGTTCGCCTACCGCTATCCCATCGTGGACGGGCAGGGCAACTGGGGCTCGCAGGATGATCCGAAATCCTTTGCGGCCATGCGTTACACGGAATCGAAGCTGACCCGTTACGCCGATGTGCTGCTCGGGGAGCTGGGCAGCGGTACCGTCGACTGGTCGCCAAACTTCGATGGCACCCTCGAGGAGCCGGTGTTCCTGCCGGCGCGGCTGCCGAATCTGCTGTTGAATGGTACGACCGGTATCGCCGTCGGCATGGCCACGGATATCCCACCGCACAATCTGCGCGAGGTCGCCAACGCCTGTATCCATCTGCTCGAAGAGCCGGAGGCCACGACCGCTCAGCTGATGAAGTTCATCAAGGGGCCGGATCTGCCGACCGGTGCGGAGATCATTTCCCCGCGGGCCGATCTGAAGGAGTTCTACGAAAAGGGCGTTGGCAGCTTCAAGGCCCGCGCCACCTACGTGATCGAGGACGGCAATATCGTCGTCAACGCCTTCCCCTGGCAGGTCTCCCCGACCAAGGTCATCGAACAGATCGCCGAGCAGATGCGGGCCAAGAAGCTGCCGATGATCGAGGACCTGCGCGATGAATCCGACCATGAGAATGCCACGCGGCTGGTCATCGTGCCGCGCTCGAATCGCATCGATCTTGATGAGGTGATGCAGCATCTGTTCGCCACCACCGATCTGGAGCGCAATTATCGCGTCAACCTGAACATCATCGGCCTGGACGGCCGACCGCGCGTCATGGGACTGCGTGATGTGCTCACCGCCTGGCTGCAGTTCCGCACCACGACGGTGACCCGCCGCCTGCAGTACCGCCTCGACAAGGTCAATCGCCGCCTGCACATCCTCGAAGGCTTGCTGATCGCCTTCCTGAATCTGGACGAGGTAATCCGCATCATCCGCCGCGAGGATGAGCCGAAGCCGGTGCTGATGAAGCGCTTCAAGCTTTCCGAGGAGCAGACCGAGGAGATCCTCAACACCCGTCTGCGCCACCTGGCCAAGCTCGAAGAAATGAAGATCCGCGACGAGCAGAAGTCACTCGCCGAGGAGCGCGCCGAAATCGAAGCGCTGCTGGCCAGCAAGGCCAAGCTGCGGCGCCTGGTCGCCAGCGAAATCCGCGCCGATGCGGACAAGCATGGCGATGACCGGCGCACGAAGATCGTGGAGCGCGAGGCAGCGCAGGCCATCGATGAGACCACGTTGATCGCGAACGAACCGGTGACGGTGGTGCTGTCCACCGGCGGCTTCGCACGCTCGGCGAAGGGTCACGACATCGATCCGCTGACGCTGTCCTACAAGAGCGGTGATGCCTTCCACAGCGCGGCGCGCGGCCGCAGTCTGCAAAATGCCGTGTTCATCGACAGCACCGGCCGCACCTACACGTTGCCGGCGCATTCCCTGCCCTCGGCGCGGGGCCAGGGTGAGCCGCTGTCGGGTCGTCTGAATCCGCCCGACGGGGCGCGCTTCGCCGGTGTCATGCTGGGCGAGGCGGAGGACCTGTGGCTGCTCGCCAGCGATGCCGGTTATGGATTCACGGCGCGCTTCAAGGACCTGGTCACGGACCGGCGCGCCGGCAAAACCGTGCTCAACGTCCCCGACGGCGCGCTCGTCCTACCGCCGGCCCTGGTGCCGAGCGCGGACAGCCTGGTGGCGGCGGTGAGCAATGAGGGCAAGCTGCTGGTCTTTCCGGTAGCTGACGTCCCGGAAATGCCCAAGGGCAAGGGCAACAAGCTCTACGACATAAGCAGCAAGAAGCTGGCCGCGCGCGAGGAGTTCCTCGCCGGCATTGCGGTCGTCCCCAAGGGCGGCGCCCTGCTGTTGTGGACCGGCGATCAGTTCAAGACCCTGGAGTGGTCCGAACTCAAGGAATACCGGGGTCAACGCGCGCAGCGCGGCAGCGTTCTACGGCGCGGCTGGCCGCGGAAGATTGACCGGCTGGAGGCGCGCCTGCCACCCGTAGAATAGCGGCGGGGATTTGCGACTGCCCCGTTACCGGGCAATGGTTTGGCAAAGTTAGATGAAACCAGTAGCCTAGCGGGCAGACACCCCAGAACCGCAGCCCCCCAGGCGAC
The DNA here is from genome assembly GCA_035485475.1 of Steroidobacteraceae bacterium. Lineage (GTDB taxonomy): Bacteria > Pseudomonadota > Gammaproteobacteria > Steroidobacterales > Steroidobacteraceae > DAIDKA01. The sequence goes on from DATHOA010000105.1 coordinate 17,730, forward strand.
CGCCTCGCTTAAGAACTGCACAGCTATGACGATGGCCCGAAAGAATAAACCCACCAATCCGGGCCATTCCGATGAGGCTTATCAGGATCAGATCCTTCCCTCTGTTTCGCGTACCTTTGCATTGACCATTCCGCAGCTGCCGCCGGATCTGAGCCGCTCGGTCACCAATGCCTATCTGCTGTGCCGGGTGGCCGACACCATCGAGGATGAGCCGCAGATCGCCCCCCCTGACACATTGCTGTACATGGAGCGTTTTTCGGATGCCGTGGCGGGCGTCGATGATGCGCAGCTGCTCGGAACCGAGCTGGCGGAGAAGCTGTCGCAGTGGACCTTGCCGGCCGAGCGCGAGCTCATCATCAATTTGCCGCGCGTCATCCGGGTCACCCGCCTGCTGCCCCTGCGCCAGCAGACCGCCATCCGCCGCTGCGTGGATACGATGTGCCATGGCATGCACCAGTTCCAGCGCACCGCGAGCGTGCGCGGTCTGGATACCGTGCAGGACCTGGACAGCTACTGCTACTACGTGGCCGGCGTGGTCGGTGAAATGCTCACGGAACTGTTCTGCAGCTACTCGGCCGACATCGAGCAGCACCGGGCGCAATTGGCGCACCTGGCCCCGTCTTTCGCACAGGGCCTGCAGATGACCAATATTCTCAAGGATGTCTGGGAGGATCGCAGCCGCGGTGCCTGCTGGCTGCCGCAGGATGTCTTCTCCCGCCACGGCGTCGACCTCTCGCACCTGAGCGCCGAAACCGGTGGCAGCGGCTTTGCGGCCGGCATGCACGAGCTGGTGGGCCTGGCGCACGCGCATTTGCGCAACGCCCTGGAGTTCACCTTGCTGATTCCGGCGCGCGAGGTGGGCATCCGCCGCTTCTGCCTGTGGGCCATCGGCCTGGCCGTGCTGACGCTCAAACGCATCGCCGCCAATCCGGGCTTCACCCGGGGCGCGCAGGTCAAGGTATCCCGCCGTACCGTCGCGGTGACGCTCGCGCTTAGCAATGTGGCGACCCGCCACAATAAACTGCTGCGATTCCTGTTCAATCGCGCGGCCGCGGGCCTGCCGCTGGCGCGCCTGGAACCGGACTGGCAGCCGCGCAAACTGCAGATGCGCAGCAGCGAAGGCGCCGAGCATGCCGCCAGCGCCTACCACCGCACGCGGCGCGTCAATGTGCGTGATGCGGCGGCTGATGTCGGCCTGCTGCGCCATCCTGACCGGGGTACGGCACAGTGACCGCCGGCCCCACTTCAATTCGCGATCCGCGCCTGGTCCGTGAGGTAGGCGCGCGCGCCACCGCAGCAGCCAGTGTCAGTCGGCTGCCGGACTTCGCCAGCGGCGAGGCGCTCGAGCGTTCGATCGCGGCGGCCCGGGATGCCCTGATCGGGCTGCAGAGCGCGCAGGGGTTCTGGCTGTTCGAGCTGGAGGCCGACTGCACGATTCCGGCGGAGTACATCATGATGATGCACTTCCTGGACGAGATCGACACGGTGCTGCAGGAGAAGCTCGCGGTCTACCTGCGTCGCCATCAGGCTGACCACAGCGGTTGGCCACTTTTCCCGGGCGGGGAGCTCGACCTCAGCTGCACCGTGAAGGTGTATTACGCCTTGAAGCTTGCCGGCGATGATGTCGCAGCGCCGCACATGGCGCGCGCTCGCGCGGCCATCCTGGCGCGCGGCGGCGCGGCCCGCGCCAATGTGTTCACCCGTATCGCACTGGCGCTGTTCGGCCAGCTGCCCTGGCGCGGCGTGCCCTACATTCCCGTGGAAATCATGCTGCTGCCGAAGTGGTTTCCGTTCCACCTGGACCGGGTTTCGTACTGGTCGCGCACCGTGATGGTGCCCTTGTTCGTGCTGTGTACGAAGAAGCCCCTGGCGCGCAATCCGCAGGGCGTGGATATCCTTGAACTGTTCACCACGCCGCCCTGGGAAGAGCGGCACTACTTCGCGCGCGGCGGCTTCACCAACCGATTCTTCATGGTGCTGGACCGCATGGGTCGGGCCATTGATCCTTTGATTCCGCGTGCGATGCGCGCCCGCGCCATGCGCAAGGCCCACGACTGGGTGCTCGAGCGCCTGAACGGCGAGGGGGGCCTGGGGGCGATCTTTCCAGCCATGGTCAATGCCCTGGAGGTGCTGGCGCTGATGGGCGTGCCGGCCAATGACCCGCGCCGCGCCACCGCCAAACGCGCGATTGAGAAACTGCTGGTCGTGTCACCGCATGAGGCCTACTGCCAGCCCTGTGTCTCACCGGTGTGGGATTCCGCGCTGGCCGCACTGGCAATGCAGGAAGCCGGAGATTCCCAGGCGCACGCTGCCGCCGAGCGCGCGCTCGACTGGCTGGTGCCCGAACAGTTGCTCGAGGGTCCGCAGGACTGGCGGGTCCAGAAGCCCGACGTGCGCGGCGGCGGCTGGGCGTTCCAGTTCACGAACACCCACTACCCGGATCTGGATGACACCGCGGTGGTCGCCTGGTCCATGCACCAGGCGCGCGATGCGCAGAAGTATTCGACCAACATCACCCGGGCGCTTGACTGGCTGGTGGGTCTACAGAGTCGCAACGGCGGCTTCGCAGCCTTCGATGCCGACAACACGCATTACGTGCTGAATGAGATTCCCTTTGCCGACCACGGCGCCTTGCTGGATCCGCCCACCAGTGATGTGACGGCGCGGGTCGTGACCGCACTGGCAAAGGTCGGGCGTCCGCAGGACGCCGCGGCCCTGGAGCGGGCGCTGGCCTATCTACGCGCCGAGCAGGAACCCGATGGCGCCTGGTTCGGCCGCTGGGGCACCAACTATATTTATGGCACCTGGTCGGTGCTGATCGCGCTGGAGCAGGCCGGGGTGCCCCACGATGATCCGGTCGTGCGGCGCGCCGTGAACTGGCTGGCATCGACGCAGAACGCAGACGGTGGCTGGGGTGAACTCAACGCCAGCTACCATGATCGCAAGCAGGCCGGCGGCCCCGCGGCCAGTGCGCCGTTTCAGACCGCCTGGGCATTGCTCGGGCTGCTGGCGGCGGGTGAAGTCGAGTCGCCGATGGTGCGCAACGGCGTGCGCTACCTGCAGCGCACCCAGCAGAAGAGCGGCCTGTGGACCGATCCGCGCTTCACGGCCCCGGGCTTTCCGCGCGTGTTCTACCTCAAGTATCACGGCTACTGCGCTTACTTTCCGCTGTGGGCGCTGGCCGCCTATCGCAATCGCGCAGGGTCCAGCCGTCCGAAGTGAGTGTCACGGGGGTCGTCGCGGCCCTGACGGCCGAGGCGCGCACCCTGGGGCCGGTACGCGCAAATCAAATCAACACACTGGACGATGGCAGTGTGCTCATCATCAGTGGCATGGGCCCGCAGGCCGCCACGCAGGCGGCGCTGGCGCTGGTCGCCGCGGGGGCCCGCCGTCTACTCAGCTTCGGTCTGGCGGGGGCGCTCGACCCGGGTCTGCACGCGGGTGCCATGCTGTTTCCTGCGGCCGTCACCGACGGCAGTGGCGCGGTACACCGCACCTGCGAGGTGTGGCGTGAACGGCTGGCAGCGCGCGCCGGCGCCCGCGCAGAACCTCATGGCGGCACTTTGTTGAGCCTCGCTCAACCGTTGCTGACCTCGTCAGCCAAGTCCGAGGCCTGGGGCCGCACGCACGCCTGCGCCGTGGACATGGAGAGTTTTGCCATCGGTGCTGTCGCCATACACAGTGGGATCGACTTCGCGGTCGCGCGCGTGGTGGTCGACACGGCCGGGGATAGCCTGCCAGGCAGCGTCCTGCGGGCCACGGGCTCCCGCGGTGAGCTGAACTATCCACGCCTGCTTTCAGGCTTGCTGCACAGTCCGGCGGAGATCTTCGCCCTGCTGCGGTTGGCGCGCCGTTATCGCAGGGCCATGGGTTCGCTGCGGCGGCTGGGCCAGCTGGGCGTGGGTTCGCCATGAAGCGGGCTTTCATCACCGGCGCGACGGGCTTCGTCGGCGCCGCGGTGGCGCGGGCGCTGGTGGCATCGGGCTGGCAATTGCGCGGGCTCACCCGGGCAGCTTCCGACCGCCGCAATCTCACGGGTCTGCCGATGGAGATGGTGACGGGCGACCTGCGCGACCCGGGCTCCTATGCTGCCGCGCTCAAGGGGTGCGAGGCCCTGTTTCATGTGGCCGCCGACTACCGCCTGTGGGCGCCGCATCCGGATGACCTGTACGCCATCAATGTCGAGGGGACGCGCGGCCTGTTGCTGGCTGCCGAGCGCGCGGGGGTGGAAAAGATCGTTTACACCAGCAGTGTCGCCACGCTGCGCCTGGTGGGCGACGGCACGATCGCCGACGAAAACAGTATCGCGACCCTGGCCGATATGATCGGTCACTACAAGCGCTCCAAGTTCCTGGCCGAGCAGGTCGTGCAGCAATGGGCCAGCGCCGCAGCCGCGAACCGCTGGGTGGTGATCGTCAATCCCTCGACACCGGTCGGACCCTGCGATGTGAAGCCCACGCCAACCGGACAGATCGTGCTGGACGCGGCCGCGGGGCGCACGCCCGCCTATGTCGATACCGGGCTGAACGTCGCCCATGTCGATGACATCGCCCGCGGCCATCTGCTGGCGCTGGCATGCGGCCGACACGGCGAGCGCTACATTCTGGGCGGCACGGATCTAACACTGAAGGAGATCCTCACCCAGGTGACCCGCATTGCCGGGCGTCGTCCGCCGCGGATCCGGCTGCCCCATGGCGTGGTGCTGCCCATTGCGCATGTCGCCCAGGCCTTCGCGCGCCTGACCGGCGGCAGTACCCGCATCACGGTGGAAGGCGTGCGGATGGCGAAGAAGCGCATGTACTTCTCCAGCGCCAAGGCGGTGCGTGAACTGGGCTATACGTGGCGCGACCCGGCCAACGCTTTTCAGGACGCGGTACGCTGGTTCCGCGACGCCGGGTACTTCAAGGGCTGAGTGCCGTTCAGATGCTGCTGGGCAGTACCCGGTACATGAAGCGCGCGAGCGCCGGGACCAGACGAGGCCGCAGCAACCGCGCGTCATAGGGCGCCAGCCGCGCCGCGTTCTCGCGCAGACACAGCCCCAATAGTTTGTGCAGCGTCACATCCTCCCCCAGATCGTGGTGCGCGCTCAGGGTGAAGTTATCGTCATCGGCGCCGCCGGTGATAGCGCGTTTCGGCGCGGCGCTGGAGGCATCCGGGGAGCCCCCCAGCGTGCGGGCCGTCTTCGCCCGGCTCCACACCTGTTTGAGAATGATCCAGCCGCAGCGCAGGGAGTAGGCCGGGCGGCGCCACCAGGGCAGCTGCAAGCGTCGGTACTTGACCCAGTTCACGAAGAACAGGATATGCCGCGCCTCCTCCTGCACCACCGGTTCAAACACCTCGATCAGTTTGGGTTCGAAGAAACCGGATTCGCGCGCCAGCGCGAACAGGCCGAAGGCAAAGAAAGAATCAAAGCATTCACCGAACCCGGCGAACAGGAAGTCATGCTCGAGGTCGTGTGGTTCGTAGCGCGGTGGGTTGTCGACCGGGATGTTGTAGTGCGTGGTCAGTGCCCGCAGCAGGCGCGCGTGCCGGCCTTCTTCAAATCCCTGCAGCTCGATCGCCTTGCGCAAGCCCGGATCCGCCTCCAATGCGGCGGCGGCGGCGACGGTGTTGGAGGTGACGTTCTCGGTCGCCACGGCCTCCTGCCAGAACGGCAGCGTCACCAGACGCTTGCGCGACTCCGCGGTCAGCAGCGGCCATTGAACCTGCTCGGGAACATAGTCCACATAGCTGTCCATGAAAAACCTTGCGAGCAGTTCACGGTGTGCCGATGACCCAATCTCAATCGCTGCTGCCGACATACCTCGTTCCCCAATACACAAGGGCCGGAACACCAAACAGGATCTCGCGCATGCGCTTGGCAAGCGAGAGCGCGATGCTGGTGGCATTGCCCAGGCCCAGAAGATAACCAAATCCGACCAGTCCGGCCTCCTGAACGCCCAGGCCCGCCGGTACGATGAATATAAAATGCCGGATGGCCTGCGTCAGGCTTTCCAATGCGAGCGCCGTGCCGAACCCGACCGGGTGCTGCAGCCAACGCAGCGCCAGCCAGGTCTCGATGGCACCGGCCGTGAAGCCGGTCAGTTGCCAGCCGATCGTGGCGAGCAGCGCGGCGCTGCGTCCCAGCAGCTCATGCAGTCGGGCGTCCAGGGCGACGGCCTGGTCGCGCAGGCCGCGCAGATGCGCCGGCAGATCGAGCATGCTCTCGACGGCGCGCAGCAGCCGCGCAAAAATCGACCCGCGATGTACGAGCATGTACAAACCGGCGATGAGCGGCAGGCTCAACGTCAGGCCAACGGCAAGATCCGTGGCCAGGGCCACCTTGCCGGTCAGATGCAGCAGCAGCAGCACGCCCGCGGCCGCGAACAGCAGCTGACTGATGATGGTCAACAGCACCTCGACAACCACGCTCGCGGCAACCGCCGTCGCCTCGCCGCCGGCCCGACACAGCATGCGAATACCGACGATCTCCCCGCCGATGTTGGCCACCGGCAACAGTCGATTCACCGCCTCGCGGACGCTGGCGATGACCAGCAGGCGGGTGGGTGCGAGCAGCGGCGGAGCGACACCGACGGCGCGCAATAGGGTGCGCCAGCCGACCACATCGAGCAGCAACGGCAGGGCATGCAGCGGTACCAGCCACAGCAGGACCCAGCCAGCCGCGCCCAGCAGGGCGAGGATGGGACCTAAGCCTTCGCGCAGCACCAGCGCGACGCCCAGCAGCGTGCCGAGAACCAGCGCCACTCGTACCGCCCACTTCATGAGTTCCGCCTGCTTGCGGCGCACTTTCTGAATTGCGCAATATCCGCGTAGCCACCGCGCCGGATGGTCGGGTCGGACAGCGCGGCGCGTACCGCCGGGCTCAGCAGGGCCTGCAGCTCCTCGCAGTGCCGATAGCCGCTCATGGCAGGACTGATGGCGGTGCCCGAGGTGGTGCCCGGATGCAGGTAGATTTCCGTGACGCCCGGGGGGAGCGCCGCGAGGATCTGCAGCAGCCGTGCCTCATCCATGGCGCCGCTATGGGCGACGCCGAAGATCTGGTCGTTGCAGTCCATGCCAGCCCGGCGCAGGCGGTAGCGCATCAGACCGAACCAGGGCAGCAGCAGGCGGCTCATCGCGGTCGCAGGTTCTGCCGGTACCCGCACCGCACGCAGTCCAAAGTCACGACCGATGCGTAACGCCAGCGACAACACCGTGGGGTGCAGGTGAAAATGCTTGTGCGCGTCCAGATGATCGAGGCTGAGACCCAGTCGCGCAAAGCTTGCAAATTGCGCGCGGATTTCCGCGGCCAGCTGCGCCCGCACGCGTGGGCTGGCGAAAAAACGCCACCCGGCACTCACCATGTTGTCGTGGAAGCGGCCCTCGCGATCGACCAGATCGGGAATCTGCTCCGGTGCGAGCACGGAGGCACCGTCGCAAAGCGTCAGGTGCAACCCGACCCGCAGGTTCGGCAGCGCGCGTGCGCGCTGTGCCGCATCCTGCGCAGCCGGAGCGCCGACCATGAGGCTGGTGGCGGTCAGCACGCCGGCCCGATGGCCTCTCTCCACCGCCTCATTGACGGCCGGGTGCAGCCCGAAATCATCGGCAGTGATGATACACAGCCGCCCGGGCGCGTCGGGCACTACTCGTTCTCGAGGGAGGTAGCCAGGGGCGCGACCGAGCCATCCTCTGCCAGGTGGAAGCTGGTCTGGCCCCAGTGGACGCGTTGTCCGAGGAATGCCCAGCACCACAGCCCAAGCAACAAGCAGTCATGCAATGGCACCGCCCACAGTCGGGTCCAGGTGGAGCGGTCCCCCGCCGCACTCCAGTAAAAGTGCATCGCCAGGCGCAACAGCGCCGTCGCCGCCAGCGCCAGCAGTGCAAGGGGCGCGCCGCGCGCCAAAACGACACCGATCAATGCCACGGGTAGGGCGAAGCTCACAAAGGCCAGGCTGTAACCCCAGGGGCGTACCGCCTTGATGGTGCGCAGCCAGCGCAGTTCGTGGCCGAACAGATCCTGCAGACTGCGCTCCTCGACGACCGTCTCGACCACGACTTCCGACAGTACGGTGCGCAGACCAAGCTCACGGGTGAGTTCCCCGAGTCGGTAGTCGTCGGCAAGCTGGTCGGCAATCGCCGGCAAACCGCCGATGGCCTCCAGCACCTGGCGGCGCAAGGCGATGGTGGCCCCAAAGGCGAAGGCGCGTGAGCCAAACAAGGCCGCCACGAACACCGAGGGTACGAACCAGCCGTTGATGAATTGCGCGCCCAGCTGGGACCACATATCCGGGAGTGGGCGGCCCACATAGGGGCAGGTCACGATCCCCACGGTCTCATCCAGTAACGGCGCCACGACCTGCTGCACATAGCCCGGTTCAACCCGGATATCGCTGTCGACGATGATCAGGTAATCATGCTTGGCGACGGCCACGATATTGATGAGGTTGCTGACCTTGCCATTGCTGCCGTGGTAGGTACCGTCGAGCACCAGGGTAAGGTCAAGGGCGGGGAACTCGTGCTGCAGCCGTCGCACGACTGCGACCGCCGGATCCGCCGGGTCACGCACACCAAACACGATCTGCAGCTGCGGCCACGCCTGATTGCAGAAACTGCGCAGGCACTCGTACAAGCGCGGCTCGGCGCCACACAGCGGCTTGAGGATGGTCACCCCGGGCAATGCGATCGAACCCGGCCACGGTGTCCGCCGCCGCGGCCGCAGCAGCGCACCGAGGAGGGCAAACAGCGTGTAAAGGGCCGCCACCGCGGCCAATACGAGGCCCACCCGGCCGAGGATGCCGAGGTCCGGGCTTAAGGCTGGCGTGGCTGTTTCCAGGGCGGTTATCATGCGCGGGATTGGAGGTGCCTGTTGATGGACCTGTTGATGGACGATGGTCGAGTGGACAGTGGCGATACGCTCATCCTAGTCGACGAAGCGGACCGCGAAGTCGGCCACATGAGCAAGGCGCAGTGCCATGATGGCCGAGGTATCTTACACCGGGCTTTCTCGCTCCTCATTTTCAACCCAAGAGGCGAACTTCTGCTACAACAGCGTGCGGCCACCAAACGCCTTTGGCCATTGTACTGGTCCAATAGTTGCTGCAGTCACCCGCGCCGCGCGGAAAGCATGGAGACGGCCATACAGCGGCGACTGCACGAGGAATTGGGCGTGCGGTGTCCCCTGCAGTTCCTGTTCAAATTCCAGTATCAGGCCCAGTGGGACGCCAATGGGGCTGAAAACGAACTCTGCTCCGTGTATATAGGTCGAACCCAGGGCCCCATCCAGGCCGACCCGGATGAGATTGCGGGGCTGCGCTGGCTCAGTCCGGCGCAGCTGCAGGCTGAAATGGCGCAGCGCCGTCCAGGACAGTTTACGCCCTGGTTCATTATGGAATGGGAACGGGTCTGGAGCGATCACCGCCCCGCGGTGCTCGCAACTTGTTCATAATGGGGCCCATAAAGTAGGAGTCCGCATGGGCATACCGTTGATTCAGCAGCTGAAGGTCGCCACGTACATCGCCGGGCGGAAGCTGCGCCGTGACCGTCATTATCCGCTGGTGCTGATGCTGGAGCCATTGTTTCAATGCAATCTGGCCTGCGCCGGCTGCGGCAAGATCGATTATCCCAAGGAGATTCTGCAAAAGCGGGTCAGCCTCGAGGATGCATTGAAGGCGGTCGATGAGTGTGGCGCCCCGATGGTGTCGATTCCGGGCGGCGAGCCGCTCATCCACAAGGAGATGCCGCAGATCGTCGCCGGCATCGTCGCGCGCAAGAAGTTCGTCTACCTGTGCACCAATGCAATCCTGCTCTCCAAGCACATCGATGAGTACCAACCTTCAAAGTACCTGACGTTCTCCGTGCATCTGGACGGCAACAAGGAACGGCACGATGAATCGGTGTGCCTGGAGGGTGTGTACGAGAAAGCCGTTGCGGCCATCCGGCTGGCGCGCTCCAAGGGCTTCCGGGTCACCATCAACTGCACTTTGTTCAGCGGTGAGAATCCGGATGAAGTCGCCGAGTTCTTCGATACCTCGATGAAACTGGGTATCGAGGGCATCACCGTGTCGCCGGGCTTCAGCTACGAGCATGCGCCGCGCCAGGATGTATTCCTGGGCCGCAGTGCCAGCAAGCGCCTGTTCCGCGAAGTGTTCAAGCGCCAGAAGCAAGGTGATCGCAAGAAGGCCTGGACCTTCAATCACTCCTCACTGTTTCTGGACTTCCTGGCCGGTAACCAGTCCTACGCCTGCACGCCGTGGAGCAACCCGACCTACAACGTCTTCGGCTGGCAGCGGCCCTGCTACCTGCTCTCGGATGAGGGTTATGCGCCTTCCTACAAGTCCCTGATCGAGGACACCGAGTGGGAAAAGTACGGCATCGGCAACAACCCCAAGTGCAACAACTGCATGGCGCACTGCGGCTTTGAGGGCACGGCAGTCAATGACGCCTTCCGCCATCCGCTCAAGGCGCTGTTGACGTCGTTGCGAGGGCCGAAGGTATCTGGACCCATGGCGCCGGACCTGGCGCTGAATATCGAGAATGGCGGGGCCGTGGTCAATGAAATCAAGATTTCGGTGGATGCCATCAAGCGGCCCGATCGCAAGATCGAGGGCGATTTGCTTTGACGACGCAGCTGCGCGGCGAACTTGCCGCCTTCGGCCAGCAGCTGACGCAGTGGCAGACGCGCATGGAGCAGGCACTCGCGAGCCGGCTCCCGGGCGCCGATGAGGTTCCGGCACGGCTGCATGAGGCCATGCGCTACAGCGTGCTGGGTGGCGGCAAACGCATCCGCCCGGCGCTGGTGTTCGCGACCGGACGAACCCTCGGCCTCGATGATGATCAGGTAGAGGCCGCGGCCTGCGCCATTGAGCTGGTACATGTGTACTCGCTCGTCCATGACGACCTGCCGGCCATGGACGATGATGATCTGCGCCGTGGTCGTCCCACCTGCCACAAGGCCTACGATGAGGCTACCGCCGTGCTGGTCGGCGATGCCCTGCAGCCGCTGGCATTTCAGCTGCTGGCGCGCGATCCGAAACTGCCGGCCGATCCGGCGATCCGTCTGAAGCTCATCGACCTGCTGGCCGAAGCCAGCGGCACGTTCGGCATGGCCGGCGGCCAGGCCATCGATCTGGGCGTGCAGGGCCAGGCCATTGGTATTGCCGAAGTCGAGCAGATGCATGCGCGCAAGACCGGCGCCTTGATCAAGGTCAGCGTGATGATGGCGGCCGCCTGCGTGCCGACCCTGAGCGCCGCGCTATCGGACAACCTGAATCACTTCGCGACGGCGATCGGCGTGGCCTTCCAGATCCAGGATGACCTGCTCGACGTGTTGGGAGATGCGTCCACGCTGGGCAAGGCCACCGGCGCCGACAGTGCACGCGCCAAGCCCACCTTCCCGGCGGTGATCGGTGTCGCGGCCTCGCAGCAGCGGCTGCACAAGCTGCACACCGAGGCGCTGGCGGCGCTGGCGCCTTTCGAAACTGCGGCCGACCCGCTGCGTCTGCTGGCAGAGTGGTTGCTGAAGCGCCAGTCCTGATGAAGTTCGGGGTCATGGACCATGTCGATGACAGCGGCTTGGACCCGCACGCACATTTTGCGGCGCGCCTGCGCTTCACCGAAACGCTCGATCAGCTGGGCTTCTATTCCTACCACGTCGCCGAACACCACGGCACGCCGCTGGGCTTCGCGCCATCGCCCAATGTCTACCTGTCCGCGGTAGCGCAACGCACCCGCACACTGCGCTTCGGGCCGATGGTGTATGTGGCGGCCCTGTATCACCCGATGCGTCTGGCCGAAGAGATCTGCATGCTCGACCAGTTGAGTGGCGGGCGGCTGCAGCTGGGCATGGGCCGCGGTGCGGTAGCCCTGGAGCAGGAGCTGTACGGCATCGATCCGGCGACGACCAACAAGCGCTACGAGGAAGCGCGCGACATCGTGCTCGCGGCGCTCAGCTCGACTGCGGTCAATTTTGTCGGCGAGCACTTCCAGGTGCGCGACTACCCGATGGTGCTGCGCTGCCTGCAGCAGCCGCGTCCGCCGATCTGGTATGGGTTGGGAAATCCGGACGCCGCGGTGTGGGCGGCAGGGGTTGCCGCCAATGTGATCTCCCTGCGGCCCGCGGCCGTGGCGCGCGGAGCGATGCAGCGCTACCGCCAGGAGTGGGCGGCCCTGGGGCACGCCGCACAGGATCTGCCCTTCATGGGTGTGTGCCGCCATGTCGTGGTCGCCGAGACCGACAGCGAGGCGCGCAACGCCGCGCGCGCGGCCTATCCGCGCTGGCGCGCGTCGCTGGCGGCGCTGTGGGAGCGGCGCGGCACCCCGTTCCCGGTCCCCGTGCCGCTGCAGTGGGATGAGATGGAAGCCAACGGCATGGCGATCGCTGGCACGCCACAGCGGGTGCGGGAATTCGTGGGCGCGCAGAACGAGGCGGTCGGCGGCAACTTCTTTCTGTGCCAGATGATGTTTGGCGACATGCCGCTGGAATTCGCGCAGCACTCGGCGCGCCTGTTCGCCTTCGAGGTCGCCCCGCAGCTTTAACTGCGCAACACGACCTCTTCAGGCGCGTGCACCAGGTAGCCCTGCACGTACTGCACACCCAGCTGCCACAGCACGGCCATGGTGTTCGCGTCCTCGACGCGCTCGGCGATGGTCTCGATATTGCGCGCCTTCGCCTGTTCGACCAGCAGCCGCACGCGCTGTTGCAGGTCCTGGTTGCTGGTGAGTCCCTGCACCAGGGCGCCATCGATCTTCACGTAGTCGATGCCGATGGCCTCCATCATGCCCTGTGGATCGCGACCCGACCCGAAACGCTCGACGGCGAAGCGAAAGCCGTGGGCGCGCAGGTCCTTGCTGAGCTTTTGCACGCGGTCGAGGTGCGTGGCCACGATCTCCTCGTGTGCCTGGAAACACAGCCGGTGCGGATCCGCGCGGGTGGCGCGAACCTGGTTGTCCACCCAGCCCATGAATGAAGCATCCTTGAGCGTCTCATGCGAGAGCCGCACGAACAGGCAGCCCGGCTTGCGCTGCGCGGCGAAGGACAGCGATGCGCCGACCACCCAGCGATCGATGTTCTTCAGCAGGTCATTGCGCTCGGCGGCCGGCATGAACTCGCCCGGCAGGACTTCCTTGCCGCCCGTGTCCAGCATGCGCACCAGCACGTCAAACATGGTGTGATCGCCGCCCTGCAGGCTGGCAATGGGCTGTTGCACCAGCCGGAAGCGATTTTCCATCAAGGCGGCCCTGATGTGCTTGACCCACACCTGGTCATACCCCTTCACGCGGCTGTCGTTGTCCGCTTTGTCGGACTGCGCCACCTGGTTGCCGCCGCGTGCCGCGGCCTTGGAGCACGCGTCCAGCGCGTCGGCAATGGCGGGATCGGCATCCGCCTGCGCCGCCTGCGCGTTCGGGTCGGCCCCGACCGTGGGCGCGACACTCAGCCCCACCGAACAGGTGATGGAGAGGGATTTTTCCCCCACTGCGACCACATGGCGTGCCACGCGCTCCACCAGCTGCGCGCCCCAGGCTTCGACGTCGTGATCGTTGCCGCGCTCCAGCAGCACCATCATGCTGGTGCCGCCCAGGCGGCCGATGAGTTCTTTGGGATGCAGGCCGTCGCGCAGCAGCGCGGTGAAGGCCGACAGCACCTCTTCGCTGGCGAACAGGCCCACGTCGCGCTCGACCGTCGCGAACTTGTCGGGTTTGACCACGGCGAAATAGCGCACGCCACCGCTCAAGGGTGTTGCGAGCCGCTCCTTTACCGCCATGAGCAGCGGCATGCGGTACAGCAGGCCGGTGGTGGGGTCGCGGCGCACGGCGTCGGCGAGATCCTCGACCAGCTTGTTCGATTCGCCCTTGCGCGAGGCGATGATCAATTGGACGCAAGGATCGCCCTCATGCTCGCCCAGCGCCAGCACCAGGTCGAACTGGCGGTGCGTGCCGTCGGCGGAGCGGATTGCCGCACTGATGGGGTGATTGCTCCAGCGGCCCTGCAGACAGGCCGCCAGCGCACCCTTCAACGCGGCATGGGTAGTCTGCTCGAACATGTCCATGATGGGGTGGCCGGCGATACCGACCAGCTCGTAGCCGAACAACTCCAGCCACGAGGCGTTGGCGTCAACCAGGATACCTTCCTGTACCTGGGCGATGGCATCGTTCGAATGCTGCAGCACCGAGGCGAGCTGGCGGCGCGCGTCCCGCGCCGTGCGCAACGTGCTCTCCAGGGCGCGTTCCATACGAAGCACCCGCAGCTCGCGGCTCATCACCGCCTGCAGACGATCAGGACTGCCCGCGGACACGGCGTCGCGGGCACCCTTGGCCATGGCATCGGCAATGCGTGCCTCGCTCACCGAATCGTCCACGACGACCAGCGGCACGGAGGCGGCGAGCTGGTCGCGCACGGCGACCGCGGCGACCAGCTCCTCACTGGTCGGCTCGAAGTGCAGAATCAGTTCCGGGTTCAGCTGCGTGATGGCATCGCCCAGATCCCGCAATGAGGGAATCCAGGTGCAGTGCGCGGCATGCCCGGCACGGCGCAACACGCCATTGATCACCTCGACGGGATCACGCGTGGCGGAGAGGATGATCAATGGAAGGGCATTCTGCTCGGACAAGTCTTGGACCCCGCTATCAGCGCCGGGCGGCGCCAGCGTCTTGCGCGACCGAGTCTAGCACCGGCCATGCAGGCAGCCTGTGTTACGGCCGTGCGCGTGCGACGGGTCTCACATTTTCCAAGGTGCAAACTGTGCGCCCAGAGGAATCTTCGCCGGTCCCCCCGGCACTTCACGCACCAAGCGTGGCACCAGGTACCCCGACAGGGTCGAGGCCAGTTCACCGACCAGGCGCTGCGCCCTCTCTTCGGGCACTTCAAAGTGGGCCACGCCGCGCACCCGGTCGAGCAGATGCAGGTAGTAGGGCACCACGCCGGCCGCGAACAGGCGTTGCGACAGACTCGACAGGGCGGCGACCGAATCGTTGACTCCACGCAGCAGCACGGCCTGGTTCAGCAGCGTGGCACCCGCCTCGCGCAGCCGGGCGCAGGCCGCACGCACGCTGTCATCGATTTCATTGCCGTGATTGCTGTGCAGGACCACGGCCACGGGCCATGGCAGGTGGCGCAGCCAATCGGTCAACCCGGCGTCAACCCGCGACGGCAGCACCACCGGCAGCCGGGTATGCACGCGCAGCCGCCGAATATGGGGGATCTGTGCCAGCCGGCCGGTGATGGCCCGCAGTCGCGCATTGCTGAGGCTCAAGGGGTCACCACCGCTGAGAATCACCTCTTCGATGCCGGGGTCCAGCGCGATGGTGTCCAGCGCTTGGCTCAGGGCGCCGCTTCCGAGCTGCTCTGAATAAGGAAACTCGCGACGGAAGCAGTAACGGCAATTCACGGCGCAGGCGCCACTGGCGATCAGCAACGCCCGGCCGTGGTACTTCTGCAGCAGTCCCGGTGCCCTGAAGGCGGCGTGTTCGGCCAGCGGGTCGGACCCGAAACCGGCCCGCTCGAGCAGTTCGGCCGCCAGGGGCATGACCTGCAACAGCAGCGGGTCGGTGGGGTCGCCGCGCCGCATCCGGCTCACGAAGCTCAAGGGAACCCGCAGCGCAAACAGCTCACCGGCGGGCGCGGCCGCAGCAAACAGGGCGGGATCCAGGTCCAGGGCCCGCGCCAGGGCCTCAGGATCGGTTATGGCACCCGCCAGCTCGTGCTGCCAGGTGGACGGGGGGGCCGGCTGGCGGCCCAGGGTGGTTGCCGGTATCATTCGCGACCCATTTTGGGGCCGGCACTGCGAGAAAGAAATGGCCAGCTACAACACCAGCGAATTTAAGTCCGGCATGAAAATCCTGCTGGACGGGGAACCCTTCTCGATCGTCGAGAACGAGATGGTCAAGCCCGGCAAGGGGCAGGCCTTCAACCGCGTCAAGGTGCGCAATCTGAAGAGCGGGCGCACCATCGAGCGCACCTTCAAGTCGGGTGATTCCGTCGATGCGGCCGACGTGGTCGACATGGA
>DATHOA010000106.1:0-14133 GCA_035485475.1 Steroidobacteraceae bacterium
AAGCGCAACATCTACCTCGTCGGCCCGATGGGGTCGGGCAAGAGTGCCGTGGGACGCATCCTGGCGCGGCTGGTGGATGCGCCGTTCCTGGACAGTGATGCCGAAATCGAGAAGCGTACCGGCGTCGATATTTCCTACATCTTCGAGCGCGAAGGCGAGCCAAGATTCCGGCAACGCGAGAAGGAAGCCATCGAGGCGCTGACGGCCATCGAGCCGTTGGTACTGGCCACCGGCGGCGGGGCCATTCTGCTTCCCGAGAATCGCGAACTGCTGGTACAGCGCGGCTGCGTGGTGTATCTGATCACCTCGGTTGAACAGCAGGTACACCGCGTGAGTCATGCCCGGCACCGGCCGCTGCTGACCAATGTGGATCCGGAAGCGACGCTGCAGCAGCTGATGGCCGAGCGCGAGCCGCTGTATTGTTCGGTCGCAGATCTGAAGGTGACCACCGACGGCCGCAAGATCCAGGCCGTCGCCGAGGAAATCATCAAGGCCCTGGGTTTCCCGGTCGTGGGTGGCTGAACGCTCTATAATTGCCGCCATCGTGAACACCTTGACGGTCGAACTCGCCGCGCGCAGCTATCCGATCCTGATTGGTCCCGGATTGCTCACCGACCCCGAGGCGCTTGACGCGCACGTACCCCGCGGCAGCGTGCTGCTGGTCAGCAATACCACCGTCGCACCGCTGTACGCGGATGCGCTGAAGCAGGGCCTCAAGGATCGGCACATTGTCGAGGCCATTCTGCCCGACGGGGAGTCGTACAAGACGCTGGCGACCCTGGCCCGGATCCTCGATGTCGCGGTCGCGAACCGACTGGCACGCGACAGTACGGTGGTGGCCCTCGGCGGCGGCGTCGTGGGCGACATGGCGGGCTTTGCGGCGGCCTGCTACCAGCGCGGCGTCGATCTGGTGCAGGTGCCGACGACCCTGCTGGCGCAGGTGGACTCCTCGGTCGGCGGTAAGACCGGCGTCAATCACCCCGGTGGCAAGAACCTCATCGGTGCCTTTCACCAGCCCGTGGCCGTGATCGCCGACACGGATACGCTGGCGACGCTGCCGCCGCGGGAATTGCGCGCCGGACTGGCCGAGATCATCAAGTACGGCCTGATCCATGACGCGGCCTTCTTTGACTGGCTGGAGGTCAACATCGATCGGCTGCTGGCGGGCAATCCGGTCGCACTGACGCATGCCATCCGTCGCTCCTGCGAGATCAAGGCCGAAATTGTCGGCAAGGACGAGCGCGAACGCGGCGATCGCGCCTTGTTGAACCTCGGCCACACCTTTGGGCATGCGATTGAAGCGGCCACCGGCTATGGCACCTGGTTGCACGGCGAAGCCGTGGGCGCCGGCATGCTGATGGCCGCGGCAATGTCCCGGGAATGCGGCTACCTGAGTGATGCGGATGTCGCGCGACTGCGTGCCCTGCTGCACCGGGTCGGCCTGCCGCTCGCGGCCCCGGAAGTGTCGGCGCAGGCGGCGCTCGAGCATATGAAGATCGACAAGAAAGTGCAGGCGGGGCGCATGCGCTTCGTGCTGTTGAAGCGCATCGGCGCGGCGCTCGTGACCGCCGATTATCCGCCCCACGCGCTGCAGGCAACCCTGACGGGCTACTTCGGCTGACCGTGCCGCGCGTCACGCGTCAAGCAGCGCAGCTTGCCCCGTACGCGGCGGCCGAAGCCGACTCCCGCGGCCGGCGCTGCGCAGAATCCCCGCCGCAGTTCCGCGGCGAATACCAGCGCGACCGCGATCGCATCATTCATTCGAACGCGTTTCGGCGCCTGGTCTACAAGACCCAGGTTTTCGTCAATCACGAGGGTGATCTGTACCGCACCCGCCTGACGCACTCCATGGAGGTCGCGCAGATCGCGCGCTCCATTGCCAGCGCCTTGAAGCTGAACGAAACGCTCACCGAAGCGATCTGCCTGGCACATGATCTGGGCCACACCCCCTTCGGTCACGCCGGCCAGGACGCGCTCAATGCCTGCATGCGCCAATTTGGCGGCTTCGAGCACAATCTGCAGTCACTGCGCGTGGTCGATGAGCTCGAAGACCGCTATGCCGATTTCCACGGCCTCAATCTCACTTTCGAGTGCCGCGAGGGGATTCTCAAGCATTGTTCGGTGCGCAACGCGAAGCAGCTGGGCGAACTCGGCGAGCGCTTCATCAAGCGTCGCCAGCCCTCGCTCGAAGCGCAGCTGTCAAACCTGGCCGATGAGATCGCCTACAACAATCACGACGTGGCCGACGGTCTGCGCGCCGGTCTCATCAGCCTCGCCGACCTGGCCGAGGTCGAGTTGTTTGAAAGCCAGCACCGCAAAGTGCTGGCCCGGTACGGCGCGCTTCCCGAACGCAAGGTGATTCACGAAACCATCCGCCGCGTCATCAATCATGTGGTCAGCGACCTGATCCGCACCACCGGGGACAACCTTGCCAAGGCGGCACCCGCCTCGAGCGCCGCGGTCAGAGCACGTTCCAAACCTCTGGTGACCTTCAGCATCGAGGTCGCCCGCGAACAGCTCAAGCTCAAGCAATTCCTGAACCAGCGCGTCTACCGGCACTACAAGGTACTGCGCATGACCTCCAAGGCAAGACTGGTCGTGACGCGTTTGTTTGAGACCTTCCTCGATGACGCGACCTTGATGCCCACCGAGCACCAGGAATCCGCCGCGGTATTGGAGCGCGAACTCGGTCGAGCCGGTCGCGCCCGGGCGGTCGCCGACTACATCGCCGGGATGACCGATCGTTACGCCATTCTCGAACATCAACGCCTGTTCGATCCCGCCGAGCGGACTTGAGGCGCGGGCCGGGCGCCCGCTCCCCCGCCTGCCTCAGTAACTGCTTGATCTGAAACACTAAAATCAACGTGCCCAGGATAACTGTTACATAATATAGCTTAGCTGTTCGTTGACATAAGACGTTGGCATACCTAGATTTATGTCAATCGCCACAAGTGTCGACACCTTCCCCCATGGAAGCAGCCAGCAAAACAAGCACTGAAGAAAGAGACGCCCTGCTGGCGCTGTTCACGGCATTGCTGCGGCCGTTGATGCCGGTGGCGTTGGAACGCGGCATTTCGGTGCGCGAGATTTCCGATTCGGTCCGGCGCGCCTACGTGCAGGTACTCGAAGGCCGCATGGCCGGCCAGGACCGGCAGCTGTCCGACGCGCGGCTCGCGCTGGTGGCCGGTTTGACGCGTTCGGAAGTGCAGCTGTTCCGCGATCCGCGGCGCCGAACCTCCGGGTCCGGCAGCTCGGTCAGCCCGTTTCAACTGGTGGCCCAGCTGCTGACGGTCTGGCACACCCACCCAAGATTCTCCGGTGCCTACGGCCTGGCGCTCGATCTTGATCTGCTCGTTGGCCCAGATCGATCGCGCCGCAGCTTCGATGAACTGGTGGCAACCGCCGTGCCCGGCGCGGACCGCGACGTACTTCTGGATGAGCTGATTGCCACCAATTCCGCAGAGATCGTCGATGAGAATACCTTGCGTTGCCGCGCCCGCGCGGCCGTTCGGCGCAGCTCCGACGATGCCAAGGTAAACCCGCTGATAGATCGCGCCGCGAAGTGTCTTGAGGCGGTGGCGTCCAGCTTTGCGCACAACCTGCTGCGGGAAAATGCCGACAAAACCTATTTCGAGAGGACGGTCGTTTCGAACCATCCTTTGTCTGAGCGCAGTCGCGATGGATTTTCCGCGATTGCCCAGAATCGCGGCGACAGCTACGTGACCGAACTCGACAGCTGGCTCGCCAAGCATACCGAACCGGATGAATCTCCAGCCGGTCGCCGCTACGGAGTCGGCGTCTACTTCTTTGAAGAATCGCAGTCAGCGGAGCAATCCGCTGGTGCCGGGAGCCCGGGCAGCGATTTTTCGGTTCAAGGTCGAAAGGGCGCAATTCAGGAAATTGATGTGCTGGCTCTGCCAGCTTCGATCACGCGTGATCAAGGAAAATCGGGGAATTAAAATGAAGATTCTGAGCATTGCAGCTGCGGTGGCACTCAGCACCGTTTCACTGTCTGCACTCGCCAAGGATGTGGACCAGGCAGGGGTTGTCGACAATGCCTTTGCCTACACGACAGCGACTACTGGCTCCCAGTCAGTGGTCATAGGTTCGGCCATTGAAGGCAGCTTCAGTAGCCAGACGGCAGTGCAGGTAAGCACGACCCATGCCATCACGGGCAGCGGCGGTAATGCCATTACCGGTAGCGGCGGTCACGCCATCACCGGCAGTGGTGGTCATGCGATCACTGGCAGTGGCGGCCATGCCATCACCGGCAGCGGTGGTCATGCGATCACTGGCAGTGGCGGTAATGCCATCACCGGCAGCGGTGGTCATGCCATCACGGGCAGTGGTGGTAATGCCATCACCGGTAGCGGCGGTCACGCCATCACGGGCAGTGGCGGTTAACCCTAAGCTGTAAGCTGGCGGTTTGTGTTCGGAGAGCCACGGCCCCGCATCGGGGCTGTGGTCTTTCCGTTTTCGCGTTTTAGACTTTTGTCACAAAAATAGCAGCTGCGGGGTGCGACCATCCTCGGTAGGCTGGCGCAGTGACAGATATCCGCCCTGCTCTTGGTGTCATGTGCCGCCGGGTTCTGCACCCGTTGATTCGCATACTGGTGCGCTTCGGTGTCAGCGCCGGTGAATTCAAAGCCATCGTGGACAGCGTGTACGCCCACGCCGGCTCCGAATACCTGGCCCGGCAGGGCGAGCGTGTCACGTATTCGAAGCTTGCGGTAATCACCGGCATCAACCGCGCTTTTCTGCCCTCCATCCTGGCCAACCCGCAGGATGAATTCCATCCCCGCAGCAACACCCAGCTGCATCGTGCGGCACGGGTATTGAACGGCTGGTATGAGGACAAGTTGTTCCAGACCGGCTCGGGCGATCCGGCGATTTTGTCCATCGAAGGCGAACGCAACAGTTTTCGCCAGCTCGTCGAGCTGTACAGCGGCGGCGTCTATCACCAGACGATGCTGTCGGAGCTGCAGCGCGTGGGCGCCATCCGCCTGGTGGGTGGGGAGCGGGTTCGACCCATGCGGCGCACGCCAGTCACGGGCGGGGCCAACCTCGAGTCCGTGTTGACCACGGCGGAGACCGCCGGAGATCTGCTCAATACGCTGGAACACAATCTGACCGCACCCGCCGCGGAGCAATTGCCGGTCCGGGCGCTGATCGGAACCGTCGATCTGCGCGCGCTGCCATTGTTCAAAACGCAGCTGGGCAAGCGGGCCGATGGATTGCTCGAAGTCATGGATCTGTTCATGCGGTCGCACGGGCCTGAGCCCGGGCGGGCCGATGAGGCCAATGCAGGCGTCGAAGTCGGTGCCGCCGTGATTGCCATCCAGCGCGCCGCGCCGCAGCAAGCCGAGGCCAAACCGCACCGGACACCGAAGCGGCGCAGGGACCGTTAACCAGCAACCAGCGAGTCGCGCAACACGCGCCGCAGTATCTTGCCGACATTCGATTTCGGCAGCTCGCTGCGGAAATACACGTGTCGCGGCAGTTTGTAGCCGGTCAGTGATTCACGGCACTTGTCGATAATGGCGCGCTCCGTCAATGCGGGATCCTTGGACACGACAAACACGGCCACCACTTCGCCGGAGTGCTCGTCGGCCTGCGCGACGGCCGCGGCCTCGACCACGCCGGGTATCGCGGCCACTACGGCCTCAACTTCATTCGGATACACATTGAAGCCGGACACCAGGATCATGTCCTTCTTGCGGTCCTCGATGTACACGAAACCGCGCTCATCCATATGGCCGATATCGCCGGTGCGCAGCCACCCCTGCGGCAGCATCACCAGCGCGGTCTCATCGGGGCGATTCCAGTAACCGCGCATCACCTGCGGGCCGCGCACACAGATCTCACCCGGGGCACCGAGACTGACTTCGACGCCTGCATCATCTCGAATGGAGATCTCGGTCGAGGCAATCGGCAGGCCGATCGAGCCGTTGAAATCCGTGAACGGCAGATTGATGCAGGCACCGGGGGAGGTCTCGGTCAAACCCCAGGCCTGGGTTAGAGGATTGCCGGTAGCCGCCTTCCAGCGTCGCGCCACGGTTTCCTGCACGGCCATGCCGCCGCCGAGCGTGATTTTCAGATGACTGAAATCGACTTTCGCAAATTCCGAATTATGCAGCAGGGCATTGAACAGCGTGTTGACGCCGCTGAGGAAGGCAAACGGATAGCGGTGCAGTTCCTTGATGAAGCGCGGCAGATCACGCGGATTGGTGATCAGGACATTGGTCCATCCCAAGCGCAGGAACAGCATGCAGTTGGCCGTCAATGCAAAGATGTGATACAGCGGAATCGGTGTGATGAGGTATTGGGTGGCAGCCGCGGTGCTGGGCAGGAACGGTTCAATCCAGGCCGAGGCCTGCAGCAGGTTCGCACACACATTGCCGTGCGTGAGCATCGCGCCCTTGGCGACCCCCGTCGTGCCGCCGGTGTACTGCAGGAAGGCGATGTCCTCGTGCGTGAGATCGATTTCCTGGAAGGAGTGTCTGCGCCCCGCGGCCAAAACGGCCGTGAAACTCACCGCACCGGGAAGCTGCCAGGGTGGCACCTGCTTGTGCACCCGGCGCACCACGAAATCCACAATCGCCGACTTGGGGATTCCGAGCAGCTCCCCGACACTGGTGGTGATGACATGGCGCACCGTCGTGCGCGGCAGCACCGCCTCGAGCACATGCGCGAAGTTCTCGAGCACCACGATGGCGGCGCAGCCTGCGTCCTTGAGCTGATGTTCCAGTTCCGGCGCGGTGTAGAGCGGGTTGGTGTTGACGACCGTGAGGCCCGCGCGCAACGCCCCGAACATGGCAATGGGGTACTGCAGCACATTCGGCAACATGATCGCCAGGCGATCGCCGCGCTTGAGGCCGGCGACCTGCTGCAGCCAGGCCGCAAAGTCACGCGATCGGCGGTCCAGTTCGCCGAAGCTGAGCTCGCGGCCCATCTGGATGTACGCGGCCCGATGCGGAAATTTCGCGAAACTCTGCTCGGCCATGTGCTTGAGGGATGGCAGCACGCCCGGATCGATGTCCGTGGCCATGCCGGGCAGATAGGACTTCAGCCAGATCCGTTCCATCATCAATGTCTCAGCAGCGGCAGCAGAGCGGGCCAGACCGTGTCGAGCACCATGGGCTCGCCCGCCGCCTGTGGGTGCAGGCCGTCGGGCTGCATCAGGGCCGGATGCAGCGCGACGCCCGCCAGCAGGAACGGCACCAGGGGCACCCGGAACTGTGCGGCCAGCTGCGCATACAGGTCGGCGAAGCCGTTCTCGTACCGCGAACCATAGTTGGGCGGCAGGCGGATACCCAGCAGCAGCACCTGGGCTCCGGAGTCCTTCGCCAGGGTGATCATGTGCGCAAGGTTGTCGTGAACCGTCTGCAGAGGCAAGCCACGCAGGCCGTCATTGGCGCCCAATTCCAGCAGCACCACGGCCGGATGATGCAAGGTCAGCAGGTGCGGCAGTCTTTCCAGGCCGCCGCTGCTGGTCTCGCCGCTGACGCTGGCATTGAGGGTTTGGTACTCGTACCCTTGATCGTGAAGCCGTTGTTGCAGCAGCGCGACCCAGCCCTGCTCGGGTTGCAGCCCGTAGGCTGCACTGAGGCTGTCACCGAAACTGAGGATGATGGGATTTTGCGCGGCGGACGCGCCTTGGAGCCCGATGAGCAGCAGTGTCAGTGCGAGTGCCCCGCAGCGCGCCAATGCAACAAGCGTTCTCAAGGTCATAAACCTCACCAAAGAAGTCAGCAGCCCGGAAGGGCCGCTGGCCATTGTGCACGATGTCACCTTCGACATCGCCCGGGGCGAGACGGTGGCGATCACCGGCGCGTCGGGGGCCGGTAAATCCACCCTGCTGGCCATGCTGGCCGGACTGGATCTGCCGACCAGCGGGCATCTGTGGCTGGATGGCGAGGATCTGACCGCGCTGAGCGAGGACGGCCGGGCGCGGCTGCGCGCGCAGCGGGTCGGCTTCGTGTTCCAGTCATTTCATCTGATTCCGTCGTTGACGGCCCTGGAGAATGTGCTGCTGCCCCTGGAGCTCGCCCAGCGTGACCGGGCGCGCACGCTCGCCAGCGAGGCCCTGGACCGGGTCGGGCTGACGGCGCGCGTGGCACACTACCCACGACAGCTCTCCGGCGGTGAGCAGCAGCGCGTGGCGCTGGCCCGCGCCTTCGTCATCGGGCCCGCGGTGCTGTTCGCCGATGAGCCGACCGGCAACCTGGATGCCAATACCGGGCAGCGGATTATCGAGATGATGTTCGATATGAACCGCACGGCGCGCACGACCCTGGTGCTGGTCACCCACGAGCAGCCGCTGGCGGCACGCTGTGATCGCATCCTGCACATGCACGCCGGCCGGCTGGTCACACCCTGATGCATGCGCTGAAACTGGCGCTGCGCACGCTGCTGCGTGAATGGCGCTCGGGCGAATTGGGCGTGCTGCTGCTCGCCTTGACCACGGCCGTGGCGGCCCTCACCGGAGTGGGATTCCTGGTCGGTCGCATCGACACGGCCGTGCGCGAACAGGCCACGCAGGTGCTGGCGGCGGACCTGCGCATCTCCTCCACCCAGCCGCTGCCCGACACCCTGTTCGCGGGCGCCGCCCGGCGCGGCGTGCATGCCGCGCGTATCGAGACCCTGCTGAGCGTGGTGTTCCGCGGCGATGACAGCCAGCTGGCCAACGTGGAGGCGGTGTCTGACGGCTACCCGCTGCGCGGCACACTGCTGGTGGCTGATCAGCCCTTCGCGACCGGCACGGCCACCCAGGCCATTCCGGGGCGCGGCGAGGTGTGGCCCAGCTCCAAGCTGCTCGCGACCCTGGGCGGTGGGATCGGCGCGCAGCTGTCGATTGGCGCGGCGAGCCTCAAGGTCACCCGCGTGCTGATTGCGCGGCCCGACCAGGGCGCAAATCTGTCCGACCTGGCGCCCAGTCTGATCATGAATCTCGAGGATCTGCCGGCGACCCAGCTCATCCAGCCGGGCAGCCGCGTCAGCTACTCGGGCCTGTTCGCGGCCGACCCGGCGGTCATCGCAGCCTTTCGACCCTGGTTGCTGGACAATGCGCGCCCCTCGGACCGCCTGCGCGACGTGAGCGAGGCCAGTCCACAACTGGAGAACGCGGTGGACCGCGCGGGCCGCTTCCTCACCCTGGCGAGCCTGGTCAGTGTGCTGCTGTGTTCGATCGCGGTCGCGATGTCGGCGCGGCAGTATGTCCGGCGACATCTGGATGCCGTGGCGCTGCTGAAAACCTTGGGCGCCACGCGTGGCTTCACGCTCAGCGTCAGCCTGCTGCAGCTGATCACGGTGGCCTTGCTCGCCTCGCTCGCCGGTTCAGTGATCGGCTTTCTCGCCCAGGAGTGGCTGCTGCGCGCGGTGCGGGATCTGCTGGGTACGGCGATACTGCCGCCCGCCAATCTCGCCCCCCTGGGGATGGGCGTCACGGCGGCCTTGGCGGTGCTCGCGGGATTTGCGGTGCCACCGCTGCTGCAGCTGGCGCGGGTGCCGCCGCTGCGGGTGCTGCGGCGGGATGTCGGACCGCCACCGCCGCTGGTGATTCTGGCGTTCGGTCCGGCGGTGCTGGTGGTCATCGGCCTGGTCGGGTGGGCGGTGCGCGATATCCGGCTGGCGCTGCAGTTCCTGGTGGGCCTCGCTGCCTTTCTGGCGGTGCTGGCGGGGGCGGGGTTCGCGCTGGTCACGCTGTGTGGGCGGCTGCGCGGCCGCGTCGGGGTGGCCTGGCGCTACGGGATCGCCAATCTCAATCGGCGCCGCGCCGACAGCATGGTGCAGATCGCAGCCTTTGGCGCCGGGCTCATGGTGCTGCTGGTGCTGGGCGTGGTGCGTGATGATCTGGAGAACGACTGGCGCCGCAGCCTGCCGGCGGATGCGCCCAATTATTTCTTCGTGAACATTCCGCCCGCGGATCGCAACGGCTTCACCCAATTCCTCGAGCAGCGCGGGGCGCGGCTGTCGCGCGTGCTGCCGATGCTGCGCGGCCGCCTGACGGCCATCAATGGCCAGTCCGTGGAGTCGATGCGCTTCGCGGCAGGTCAGGGCCGCGGTTTTTCCGGCCGTGAGCAGAATGTGACCTGGGCGAGCGCGCTCGGCAATGACAATCAAATCGTCTCGGGGGAATGGTGGCCTGCCGACTACCACGGCGCCCCGCAGGTATCACTGGCCACGGAGTTCCAGGAATCACTCGGTGTGGCCGTGGGCGACAAGGTCAGCTTCGACATTGGCGGTGAGCCATTCGTGGCCACGGTCAGCAGCATCCGCAAGGTCAAGTGGGACAGCTTCCAGCCGAATTTCTTCGTGGTGTTCTCACCCGGCGTGCTCGATGCGGTGGCCGGCACGTTTCTGACCAGTGCCTACTTCCACCCCACCGATCCGCATGTCATGGCGCAACTCGCGCGCCGCTTCCCGAGTGTGTCGATATTCAACGTGGATGATCTGCTGGCGCAGGTGCGCGGCATCATCGACAAGGCCATCCTCGCCGTGCAGAGCGTCTTCGCCTTCACGCTGTTTGCCGGGCTCGTGGTGCTGCTGGCGGCCGTGCAATCCAGTCGCGAGGAGCGGCGCTTTGAAAGCGCCATGCTGCGCACCCTGGGCGCCAGCGGCGCGATCGTGTGGCAGGGCGTCATGGCCGAATTCGTGGCCTTGGGGTTGCTCGCGGGCGGCCTCGCCGTGGCCGGTGCGGCCCTGGCCGGGGCATTCGTCGCCACGCGGGTGCTGCAGGTGCCTTACGCGTTCGATCCGTGGTTGCCCGTGATCGGCGTTGGCGGGGGTGCGTTGCTGGTGTGCATCAGCGGCTGGCTGGCGACACGCAGCGTCATCTCGCAACCGCCCATGCTCACCCTGCGGGGCGGCTGAGCGCGCGCCTCAATGCCGGATGGTGATCGCGGCCCACGAATCCGGTTGCGGATCCCCGCGCCAGTCCAGGCCCTCGATGGTCAGAAGGTAGACCCCGGCGCCGAAGGCCGAGGTGTTCAGCGAGAAGCCCAGTTCGCTGTTTGAATCCTTGATCAGATTGTTGAGCACCGCGACCTTGCCCTGGTTCGCACGATCGATGGTGACGCGAAAGGCCCTGAAGTCCGAATGGGTGAGGTCAATCTTGATATTGACGAGTTGCGCCGCCGCGCCGCCGATGGTCGTCGGGATCGCCGCGCCCGGGCCAACGTGGGTGGGCTGCAGATCGATACTGACCGTGGCGGAGGCCGCATCGACCGGCTGTTCGGCCACCAGCTGGCGCAGCGCCGTCACCTTATGCGTCTGGTCAGTGAGCTGACGGTTCAGCATCAGCAGCGCGATGCCCAGCAACAGCACCAGGCCTGACAGTGCCGCCGGGATATAGGGTCGCTCCCAGAACTGCTTGGGTTTCTCCTGCCAGGGCTCCGGCTTGCCACTGGCTTCGAGCAGGCGCAGGCCGGTGTGGACGCGCTCGGGCAGGCCGATCTCGTCCAGGATCTGGGGGTTCTCGCGGCAGAAGCGCTCGAATACGGTCGCCCCGCGCACCGGCAGGCGTCCCGACAAATACAGTTCGACAATATGGTTGCGGGCGATGAACTCGCGATCCATCACCGGCGGCACGCTCACCGAGTCCGGATGCGGGACCTTGCGCGCGCTCGGCGCCGGCGCAGGGCGGGGCGCCGCCGGCGCCTTCGGGGGCTTTGCCGCCGCGGGGGCTGGCCTGGCGGGCGCGGCGGCAGGACGGGGGCTGGCTTGGGCCGGCGGATTGACCACCGGCACCGACAGGCCTGCCGGGGCTGCCGGGTGTGCGGTCGGGATGGCCCGGCTCGCGGGTGGGAGTTCCTCGTCGAAGGGTTCCAGTTCCGGCATCAGATCGGCGTAGGGGTCATCGCTGATGACCACCTTGGGGGCCGCAATGCGCACCGTGGCGGTGTGATCGGTCAGCTTCGGGGTCGCGACCGGCTTGCGGGCCGAACCGGCTGCCGCGGCGATGGCGGCCTGGGTGGTCCGGGCATCGATCGCTCCGGCCTCCAGCAATTCCATGTCAGGAATCAGTGCCTGCAGATCATCATGGGACGGCGAATCCCCGGGCGAAACGTCCGCACCGGCAGCTGTTGAGTCAGGGTTCGATTGCGGGGCCATCAGCTCAAGCTCGTTGCGATCCGCATTGGTCCAGGCTCGCATCGTGACCGGTTGCAATAAGGAAACCTAGGGGCTGCCTCACAGAACCGGCGCACGCGAGCCGAGTGCGACCTGCGTCTCAGTTGGCCGACCATGGATTTGTTGTCATGCATGCGCGGGGTCACATCTGAACAGCCAAGTCTCTGCTAGTTTTGGCAGACTTTGGCTGCACACGCAAATGATCAGCCATTCGCGGAGATGAAGATTTGCACAATGCGGCATCAGGAAGGTTGATCCTTCCTCGGCGCTTTCCAGAACCCATCGAGTCAGACTACATCGAATTCAGTCTGCGTGTGTTCCGACCGGGGATTCGTGCCTGGCATACGGCCGTCCTGGGTGTGGCGGTACTGCTGCTGAGCGGTGCCAGCCTGCTGTACCTGGCCGGCTATCGACACACGGTACTGCCGTTGTCGGTGCCGCAAATGGGGACGATGCGACTGTGGCTGATCGGCATTGCGCTCGGCTGCCGCGCCGTGATGTGTGCGCTGGCCTGGCGCTCCGACCCGTTGCGTACCTATGCGAAAATGGCCATGCCGCTGACGCTGGCAGGACATGTTTGCATCAACGCAATATTTATCAGCGAGATATTCGGCTCCCACCCGGAATTCCTGTCGGCGGTCGCGGTGTGTGCCTTCGGCGCAAACTTCCTGAGTGGCCTGCAGTTCCGCCAGGCGCTGCTGGTGAACAGTGCCGTGCTGGGCGTGGCGGTCGTGACCGGCGCGCGGCAGACGCTGCCGGTCATGGGGGTGATATCGGTTATCGGGCAGATCGTCTTTGCCATGTTCATGGCGGGCGTCGTTGCCATTGCCCTGGAGCGCTCGGTGCGCGCCCTGTACCTGGAAAACCGGCGCGTCGGGGAGATGGCCTCCCGCGATGGTCTCACCGGGCTGAAGAACCGGCGTGCCTTTGATGAGCATCTGCGGCGCGTGTGGCAGCTGGCCCAGCGCGATGGACGCTCACTGGGCGTGATGCTGATCGATGTCGATTTCTTCAAAGCCTTCAATGACGGCCTCGGCCACCAGGCCGGCGATGCGGCGTTGCAGAGCATTGCGAATGTGGTGGCCGCGACTGCACGCCGGCCGTTGGATCTGTCGGCACGCTACGGCGGCGAGGAGCTGGCCATCATCCTGTTCGACGTCACCCGCGAGCATGTCGCCCTGGTCGCCGAGGGCGTGCAGCGCCGGGTCGAAGCACTCGGCATCCGGCATCCCAGTTCCGCGGTCTCCCCCGTGGTGACCGTGAGCACCGGGGTGGCCTTTGTTCGACCCAGCGCGGAGCGCAGCCCTCAGGGAGCCATCCTGCTCGCCGATCGGGGTCTGTACGCGGCGAAACACGCCGGCCGCAACCGATCCACGATTCTGGATCGGGATCTGGAAGCCATCACGACCGGAGTCTTCGCCAGTGGCGAGGCGCCCTTCGCCAAGGTCGCATCAGGCTGACCGCACCGCGCACGCGGCGCGCTGTTAGACTCGCACCCGAGAACGAATAAGAGTCGTGAATGATCGTCCGATATCTGGATTATCTGGTGGCGCTCGCGCGCGAGCGGCATTTCGCACGTGCTGCCGCGACCTGCAATGTCACGCAGCCCACACTGTCGGCGGGAATAAAACAACTCGAGGAGAGTCTGGGCGTTCTCATCGTCGAGCGGCGGCAACGATTCGTGGGCTTCACACCCGAAGGCGAACGCGTGCTGGCCTGGGCACAGCGCGTGCTCGCAGATTACAGCGGTCTCACCCAGGAACTGAGTGAACTGCAGGGGGGTCTTGCGGGCCAGTTACGAATCGTGCGATACCGGTCAGTTTGCCGGCATTGGCCCTGCTGACCGCACCGTTCGGGACCCTCCACGCCAAGACCCGTTTCCAGATCATTTCGCAAACCTCGAGCGAAATCCAGCGCGAACTGGATGACTTCACCATCGATGTGGGGCTGACCTATCTGGATAATGATCCGTTGTCACGGGTTCGCACCGTTCCTCTGTATCGC
>DATHOA010000107.1:0-4616 GCA_035485475.1 Steroidobacteraceae bacterium
TGGCGGTCATACGACTCGCAAACCGGCTGCTGAATCCCGGTCCGCCGTTGCCGACCCATCTGAACCCGCTGGAGCGCTTCGCGGCCAAGGCCTCGCAGGTCATTTTTTACACATTGATGATCCTCATGCCGCTCATCGGCTGGGGGATGCTGTCGGCCGCACGGTATCCGGTGGTATTGGCTGCAGGCGTGCATCTGCCGGCCATTGTGCCGCAGGACCCGGCGCTGTACGCCACGCTGCGCGGACTGCACACGGTACTGGCCTATGTATTCATGGCCACCTTCATCGCACACTTCGGCGCAGCGCTCGTGCACGCCTGGATCTACCAGGACGGGGTCTTCGCCAGCATGGCGCCCGGGCGCACGCGGCCAGCGCGCAATAATAAATAATACGCTGCGTTGCACCACCCCTGCAGCGCCCCCGTTCCCGTCACCGCGCAGATGATCTACTCTTGCGCCGCCCGACGCTGGATGGCCCACGAAGGAGAATGCAGTGGTAACGCGTACCTACCGGTCCTTGCAGATGCATCGAATCCCCTACACGGACCTGACCGAAGCGCAGGTGACGCAGGCACTACGCCCCGCTGCCAGCGGCCCCAGCAGCAAATCCGCTTTTTCCGATGTCTTCGCGGGCAAGCACCTGAAGATCGTGACCACCGATGGTCCGCGTCTGGACTACAACTTCCGCAACAGCCACGAACTGGAGCTGTCCGAAAACGGGGGCAAGGCGCTCAAGGCCGGATACGGCGCCTTGGACAGCCGCGGGCTGATTCTGCTGTCCCATATGATTCCGGGCAGCCAGCGCGGCTACGAAGTGGTGATCGATCCGCGCACCCGATTGGTGACGGTGTTCGAGGTGTCCTTCAGCGGCTATGCCGCGGCCGAAACTGCCGCGGCGGTCGAAGCGAAGCGCGCGCCGCAGTTCAAGAACGGCCACCGCAACCGTGAGGCACAGCGCAAGATCTGGTTCGGCTATGTCGATGACGGCAGCGCCGCGCCGGCGGCGCGCCACACCTATACCAACCGCCTCGAAGGCAAGGGCATGCACTGGCGACAGGACAATGACATCGAGCTGCTCGAGTTCTACGTGTCGATCCTGTATTCGAATTTCATTGAATTGACGCGTTTCGGCGGCGAGATGACGATCTGCGCACCGACCGACTACATCATGGTCAATGACCATCAGTTCATCTACTCGCGCATCGAAGCCGAGTTCTCCGGCACTTTGACGGTGCAGATCATCGACCTGTTCGAGATGTCGCAGAAGGGCGTGCGCCTGGGGTTGAACGAAAAGGACGAACTCGAGTACTACATGTACTCCGGCAACGGCGAAACCACCGGCCAGATCGCCACGTTCGAAGTGTTCGGCAACAATGCCGAAACCCGCGGTCCGCGCCGCCTGTATCGCCCCCTCGAAACCTTCGAGGTCATGACCGATGACGAAGTGAAGGACCAGGTCCTCAATCACGCGCATGCCTTCGGGGATGGTCACGGCAGCGGTGCCGCCGGCATGGGCGGCTACAAGGGCGAGCTCATTACCAAATTCGCCGGCAAGTCCCTGACCGCCCGCATGGACAACGGCGGTCCCGTCATCCAGTACGAGTTCACCGATGCCAAACAGCTGAAATGGCGCTACGAAGGCAATTCGAACTGGCGCGACGCCTGGTATGAGATGTATGAGCCGGACGAAGATCTGTATTTCTTCGCGCATCTGCTGGATGCCGAGTTCCCGCGCTCCTGTGCGATGGTCGCACTGGACATGAAGAATGGTCTGAGCACGATCGTCAAGGGAACCACCGGCACGTCGTTCCGCAACAACGAGACCCATCCGACCTACTACTTCGGCGTATTCCAGATGGAGGGCGCGCCGACGCCGCCGCAATACCTGCGCCATGGCATGACCGATGAAATGGTCGGCGAGGCCTATACCTGGAACTATTCACCGGGCAATCCGGGGCTGACTTCCATGCATCTGTATGCGACGCCTTCGACCTACTCGTGGATCATTTTCCAGCCGGACGGTTCGGGTGGCCTGCAATGGAGTTCCCCGGGCTGGTACTCGAAGCTGCGTGATGGGGTGTACATCATGGCCTGGGTCGAAGAGGCCTGTAATGGCACCTTGGGCGTGATCCTGTTCAACAGGAAAATCATGCACGATGCCGGCTTCGGCTATCACGTCGGCCGCCAAGGGGGCTTGAGTCTGAGCGTGATCGGCGCGCGCGCCCGTCACGCCGGCAGGTTCGAGGTCAAGAAACACCTCGGGCTGATCTGAAGGGGAAGCGCATGACTGAAAACAAAATGAATGGCACCCGTCGCGCGTTCTTTGTGCGCGGCGGTGCAGTCCTGGGAGCCGGCGTGGCAACGGCGGCGGCGGCCGGCGTCTTGCTGCCGGACGCCGCGCCCGCGGTTCCGGACCGGCTGCCGCAGCTGCAGCGGGAACTGACGAGCCACCAGGATCGCGAATCAATCCGACAACTGCATCGGGCCTTCACCGCCGCGATCGAAAATCAGACCTACGAAGCCGCCGTTGAGCTGTTCGAACCCCACGCCGATCTGAATCTGAGCGGGTTGAGCGTGCAAGGGCAGCCCGCGATCCGACGACTCCTGATCACTCAATACCGGCAGCAACAGGCGCGCGTCCTGCACAGCGCCTATCGTCAAGGCCCGCTGCAGCAGCCGGACCTGATCGCCATCGCCGCGGATGGCGCACACGCCACCGCCACCTTCCATTGCGACGTCGAACTCAGCACGCCGTTGCCGGCGGACTCGACTTTGGCGCAGATGGCACGCCTGCAGGGCCAGGTGGCCGAACGGCACTGGGAAGCCGGCCGTTTCGAGGCGCGCTATGTGAAGACCGACGGTCAATGGAAAATGACCGCGTTGCGCTTTACATCGTCGCCGCCATCGCGACCACAGTTATTGCCATAACCGCGGTTGCCGCCCATCCCAGCCGGCGCAGGGTCGGCCGGATGACGAACTGCCCCATGATGTCCTCGCGGCGGGCGAGCAGCATCATGATCGCCATGATCGGAACCGCGATCACGCCGTTGATCTCGGCGCTCCATAACAACGCGCGCATCGGGTCCAGATGCGTGAAGTTCAAAATCACACCACCGACCGTCGCCACCGCAATGATGGCGTAGAACTCCACGGCCTCGTGCAGCTTCCGATCCATACCGGACTGCCAGTCAAAGCTTTCGGACACGGCATACGCGGCGGATCCGGCGAGCACCGGAACGGCAAGCATGCCGGTACCGATGATGCCGAGGCTGAACAGGAGAAAGGTAAGCTGACCGCCCAATGGCCGCAGCGCTCCGGCCGCCTGCGCGGAGGTTTGAATATTCACCATACCCGCCGCGTGCAGGGTGGCCGCCGTGCTGAGAATAATGAAAAAGGCGATGAGATTCGAAAACCCCATGCCAAGGTAGGTGTCCCAGCGTATGCGGCGCAGATGCCCGCGTGCGACTTCTTCAGCGTGCGGAAGCAAGGTGCTGTGGCCATTGCGGGCAAATACCGCCCGCAGGTCCTCGACTTCCTGCGCCGCCTGCCAGAAGAACAGATACGGGCTGATCGTAGTGCCAAAGACGGCCACGATGACCGTGATCGTGCTGTTATCGAACACCAGGCTTGGAAAAGCCAGTTCACGAATCACGCTATTCCAGGGGACGTGAATGGTGAAGATGACCGCGACGTACGACAGCAGCACCAGAGTCAACCACTTCAGATAACGGACATAGGTCTCATAGCGCAGAAAGACCTGCAAAACCAGGCACAGCGCACCGAACCCGACCGAGTACAGGCGTGCCGAGCCACCGACCAGCAGCCGCAGCGCCTCGCCCATCGCAGCGACGTCAGCAGCGATGTTGATGGTATTGGCCATCAGCAGCAGGCCGACAATGCTGTACAGCACCCACCGTGGAAAGACCGCCTTCACATTCGCCGCGAGGCCCCGCCCCGTAATGCAGCCGAGGCGAGCACTCACCATCTGGATTCCGACCATCAGCGGATAGGTGAACAGCACCGCCCACAGCATGCTGTAGCCGAATTGCGCCCCGGCTTGAGAATAGGTCGCGATGCCGCTCGGATCATCGTCCGCAGCGCCCGTAATAAGACCGGGACCCAGCTGCCTTACCCGCGGATGATCCCCGAGCTTCTTGAGGAGCCTCACCATCGTCCATCTCCGAAGACTGTGACGACGTTCGGTGCGGCAGCGGGTGCCCGTCGGACGCGCGAACGATCAGTCCGGGCGACGGGGGGTGAAAATCATCAGGGTCAAGGTAGGCGCGAACCGAGGTGTTCGGGCCACTTGCGCCGCCGCACTGAAGCGGATGGCGCTCGGGGTGGACCTGAGCGTTATCGAGCTGAAGTGCGCTTGCGTCTAACGCAATGCTGACTGCCACTCATACAACTGCCCACAGGAACGCCTTGTGCAACCAATAACGGACGGGAAGATAGCCCCGCCCTGCAAAGGTGTAAAGAACGAATTCAGTTCTGCCAGGGCAAGGGCGGATAGACATGCAGATCGTCACGCTGCCCCAGTTCCTGCAACCGCTTGTGCCATGCCGCCTCATCCAGGCCGGATTCGAGCTTGCCGGTGGCCGTGTCGAGGATGAAATA
>DATHOA010000108.1:0-3686 GCA_035485475.1 Steroidobacteraceae bacterium
TGCTCCATCGCTCTAGCTACCTGGGGGTTGGCAAGGATGTCCGGGGAGGTTTCGGCGAGGAGACCTGCAGCTTTGTGCAGGTTTGACAGCCGCAACAGGAGAGGCAACGGAGGCCGAATGCGCTGCGTTACGGATGGTGCGATCAACTCGCGACCGATGAGGACTTCTCCGGCAGCGGCAAGATCCTCATGCGCCAGTGCTATGGACCCCCACTGAAAGGCTGCCTCGGTCCGATTGTGGCCCTCCGAACCCACGCTGAAGATAATCATGTCGGCGGGCGACAGTTCGAGGCCTTTAAGGTATGCTGATGGTTGGTTGGGATTGGTGACAAAGACAATCCCGTATATCTTCGGATCGACAGCATTGTTGACAACCCGCGGCAAGGTCTCCTCGCTCCGCTGCATCGAGAGCCGTTCGAGCTGAATCCCCGTCCATTTGACGCGGAAGTCTCCACGCGAGGTGACGACACCGTCCACCTGCACGCCGCGAATGCTCGCATGATATGCATCAAGGTCGGTGAAAGTTAGAACGGTGCTTTCAAACATAATGGGACAGATGTTCCCGCTTTTATCGAGACCGTTGACACGCGGTATAGTCAGCACATCTCGGACGGATATGATAGCTGCCGGCTCGGCCCTCCGATTGACCCAGATTGAGGTGTCTCGAAAGATTCACGTGCGCGGGCCGGAGTTTTCGCCACCGAAGGCCGGTCGTAACCGCCACCTGAGGCCGATTGTAATCGCCACCTGAGGCCGGTGGAAAGCGCCACCCGAGGCCGGAGGCTCCGAGCCTTGGCGAGGCAGGTCTGCCGCTGACCGTCAGACAGTATCTTGCTTGGCTGGCTTCAATCAACTATTATATTCTGATAGTTGCTTTGTGTTGTTATCGCTGCACCCGTGAATTAGGTGAATAACGGGGATAACTATTCTAAGTCATTTACTTCATTCGTCTATTTCATCCACAGCCTTGGAGCTGGCGGACCGACGCGCCGCCTTACCGCGCATAGACTCACCCTCGAGGTCGAGGCGGTAGGCGTTGTGCACCAGGCGATCCAGGATCGCGTCCGCATACGTGGGATCGCCAATCTGCTCGTGCCAGCGGTCCTGCGGGATTTGGGTGGCCACGATCGTCGAGCCGCGGCCGTGCCGATCGTCGATCACCTCCATCAAATCACGGCGCTGATCGGCGGTCAGTTTGGCCATCGCCCAGTCATCCAGGATCAGCAGGCGGGTGCGGGCCAGGGTCTTGAGTGCCCGCGCCTGACGGCCATTCAGCCGCGCCACCGCCAACTCGTCGAGCAACCGCGACAGGCGCTTGTAGAGCACCGAGATCCCCTCGCGGGCAGCCTGGTTGCCCAGAGCGCAGGCGATCCAGCTTTTGCCGATCCCGGCCGCACCGCTAACCAAAACGTTGCGGTGCTCACGGATCCATTGCCCGCCGGCCAGCGCCTGCATGGTCGAGCGGTCCAACCCGCGCGGCGTTCGCAGGTCGAGGTTTTCCATGCAGGCGGTCTGACGCATCCCGGCCCGGCTCAGCCGCTGCTCCAGGGCGGCGGTCAGCATCGTGCTGTGCTGGATGTCGACCAGCAGCGCCAGCCGTTCGGCGAACGGCATTGCGTCGATCTCCGGCTGCCGGAGTTGCGCGGTCAAGGCATTCGCCATGGCGCCGAGGCGCAGGGCGTGCAGCTTCTCAATGGTCGGCTGATACATTGGTTTTCCTTGTTGCAGAACCGGCGGTATGCCGATCGTCAATGGTAGTAGCCGGCACCGCGAACGTTGCGGTGATGTCCGATACCGTCCTCGGCAACGGTGTCGGCAAACGGCCGGCCACTTTTGAGCAGATGCTCGACATATCCCGACGAACTGGCACCGGCCGCCATCGCTCTCAGGCATGCCGCCTCCACCTGTTCGCCCGGGTAGCGGGTCGCCAGGCGCAAAATACCGAGACAGGATCGCACACCTTGCTCGATATGATCGCGTCCGGTCAGCAGCCGCTCGACATAGGCGGCGGTGGCCACGCCGGTCTTGGCCGCCTGGCCCCGCACCCAATCCGGCGTCCGGTTGGCCACCGCGCTGTGCGCCGGCGGCATGTGTTCATCCAGCGTGGCCCAGTGGTTCTGCCCGGCCAGCCGGACATGGCTGGCCGCCCGCTCACCGCGGTGGAAAATCTGCACCCCGCTGCGCGTGATGAAGACATCGACGCGTTTACGCACCAGCGCATATGGCACCGAGTAGAAATTCCACTCGACAGCGACGTGGTAGTCGACGTTGACGCTCGCGCCGATGGCCCAGTGGCCCACCACGTAGGGCTCGATCGGCAAGGGCTTGAGGGCGGCACGTTCAACCGCTTCAAACAGGCTGCGCCGGCTGCCCTCGCGCGGTGGCGTCAGCGGCTTGTCGTTGAGTTCGCCCAGCAGCAGCGCCAGCGCCCGGTTCAGTTCGGTCAACGAGAAGAACTGCCGATGGCGCAACGGCGCCATAAGCCAGCGGCAGGCTTGCAGCACGCCATTTTCGACCCCCGGTTTGTCGCGCGGCTTTCGCGCCCGTGCCGGCACCACGGCCGTGCCGTAATGCCTGATCAGCCCGGCATAACTGGCGTTGATCACCGGGTCGTAATAGGACGCGTGAGTGACGCCGACCTTCAGGTTATCGGGTACCACTTTGGCCGGTACGCCGCCGAGGAAGGCGAACATCCGGACATGCGTGGCAAGCCAGTCTTCCGTCGCCTGTGTCCAGCTCGCTTCCGCGTAGATCAGCCCTGAACACGGCAGGCAGGCGACGAATATCTGCGCCGTACGCGCGGTCCCGTCGTCCATCACCGCGACGGTATCGCCGGCGTAGTCGACCTGCACCGTCTCGCCGGCATGATGCACCTGGCGCATCGACAGACCCCGCCCGGAGGCTTTCTGCCATTCGCTCAGCCGCAGTTTGAACTGGCTGAAGCCGAAGCCGTCGGGATGGATGGCCTTGAACTCCATCCACAGCAGCTTGCGCGTGACGTGCTTGTGGCGCCGCAGTTCCTGATCCACCGCTGCCCAATCGGGCAGCGCTCGGCCCTCGGCGGCGGGCGCAGGCGGAAACAGCGCCGCCTCCAAAGCCGCATCCGACAATCCCTCCGCCGCCGCCGTATCCAGCCCGGCCGCCGCCGCTCGATCCAGATAGGTACGAACCGTCGAGCGCGCGAGCTTCGCTCCCGCCGCAATCGCGCTCAGGTTCGCCCCCAACTCAGCACGCAATCGTAAAACTTCCCTGATCCGTCGCATCTCCGCCCTCGGTCTCGGCACTACTACCCTCGCCAAAAAGGCCGGACAGTAGTCGCGATTACTTCGATGTCAGCGGCAAATCCCCCCGCGCTACCGGGCTGGCGAATTCACCGGCCTCGGGTGGCGATTACGACCGGCCTCGGGTGGCGCTTTCCACCGGCCTCAGGTGGCGATTACAATCGGCCTCAGGTGGCGGTTACCCCCGGCCCGTGCAGCCTAAAGCACCCTGGTGCGAGAGAATGCCGATTCCAGGATAGGATATCCGGCCACCCGGAAAGGCGCGATCGAGCCCGCGCCGCCGCAGCGCTCCGGCAAAAATGCCGGCAAGCTGGTAATATTCTGGATCGTCCGTGGTGTAGTAGCGCGTGTGCGATGCATGGAGTTCGGACAACATGCCAGATTGCGGCCCCCGGAGGTCAGACCG
>DATHOA010000109.1:0-16116 GCA_035485475.1 Steroidobacteraceae bacterium
ACGCGCCGCGCCATTTCGGTCAGCAGCACATGGGCCTCCAGCTGTGCCAGCACCCGGCCGACGCAGGCATGGATGCCATATCCCCAGCCGACCTGTTTTTTGAGGTCGCGGCCCATATCGTACTGGTCAGGCCTGTCCCAGACACGCGGGTCACGGTTGGCGGCGGCAAACATCAGCCCGACTCGCTGTCCGGCCGCAACGGCGTAACCGCCGATATCCACTTCGCGGGTCGTGATGCGTCCGGCCATGCGCGACGGGGAGTCCCAGCGCAGGCTCTCATCGAAGGCCGCGCGCACCAGGCTCGGGTCCGCGCGCAGTTTTTGATACTGATCCGGAAACTTCGCGAAGGCGTACATGGCATTGGCCATGGTCAGGATGGTCGTGTCTGCCCCTGCGGCCAGTACCGTCTGCAGCAGCAGCTTCGCTTCGGCCTGGGTGATGACCCCGTCATCGGCCATCCCGTAGAGCACCATCCCGATGCCACCTTCCGACAGGTTGTCCCGGTCGCAGCACTGTTCCAGCCAGGCCAGCACCGGCTCGATATTCACCATGGCCTCGCGAAACAATTCGTTCTCAGGTCCCATGGTTGCCCAGACCATGTGGCTGAAGGCGTACATGTGTTCGCGCCCTTCGACGCGCAGGCCGATGGCATCGGGCAAGGCCTTGTACACAAAGCGCTGGGTAATTTCGCGAACCGCATCGATCACCTCGCCCTGCCGCGGCATCAGGCTGTCGAACAGCGCCGCCGCATCCCGTTCGAACGAAGGGCGCAGGTTGCCGAGCACCTGGGTGGACAGAGCTTTGGCGATTGCCTGGCGCACATGGGTGTGGCGCGGCGGATCATCTGTCAGCAGGATCTCCGGGCGCAGTGAATTGGGGTCGTGCCAGGGGCGCGACTTATTCGAGAAGGTCTGCCAGTCCTGCAGTCCCGTGGTCACATCCGCGTGCCGGGTGATCATCACCGTGCCGTCGGCCAAGCGTACGACGGGCGAAAACTCGCGCAGGGTGTCATCGACCGCACGCGCATTGCGCACGGACTCGTGACTGAACAAATCGATCGGATATTCCGGAATTGCCTGACCCATGGTTGACCCTCAAGCCTGCGATTGCAATTTGCAGGCAGCGCCATTGCGCACAATATAGCCGGCGCCCGGATCGGCAAAATGGCTGCCGATGACGAGCACGGGTTTTTCCTGGAAGCGGTTGACGAATTCAACGCGGGTCTTCGCGGCCGCCGGTTTGTCCATGTCGAAGGTTGCCGGATGCTCCGGCATCGCGACCTGGATGGGATGATGCATCATGTCGCCGGTGATCACGGCTTCCTGCCCCTGCGAGCTGATGTACACGCTGACATGCCCGGGAGTGTGGCCCGGGGTGGGAAACAGGCGGATTTCCTCGGTGAGCGCATGATCGTGGGGAATGAAATCCACCAGTCCGGCCTCGACCACCGGATCCACGGCATCACTGAGATGGTTGATGCCATGGTAGCCACCGGTATCGCGCAGCATCTGCCAGTGATCGTATTCCTTGCGGCTGAAGAGATAGCGCGCCTTGGGAAAGGTCGGTACCCAGCGCCCCTCCACCAGATGCGTGTTCCATCCGACATGATCAAAGTGCAGATGCGTGCACAGCACGGTGTCGATATCGTTCGGCGCGATCCCCAATGAGGCCAGGTCCTGCATGAAGGTCGTGCGCATCTTCGTGAACACCGGGA
This sequence comes from Steroidobacteraceae bacterium, assembly GCA_035485475.1. Lineage (GTDB taxonomy): Bacteria > Pseudomonadota > Gammaproteobacteria > Steroidobacterales > Steroidobacteraceae > DAIDKA01. The sequence goes on from DATHOA010000109.1 coordinate 1,715, forward strand.
ACTGCCGCTCGCGGTCGGCACCGATACAGGTGTCGATCATGATGCGCCGGTTGCCAGCCTTCACGACGAATGCCTGGAAATTGATGAACATCCGCCCTTCCGGAGTCGCATGGTCCGGCAGCAGCCAAGGCTGGGTGTGGACAATCGGCGGCTTGCTGTCTTCCAGCACCATCCAGATATCGTCCTCCCACTTCCACACCTCCACCAGTCGGGTGATTTCGACCCGGCCAACTTTCCAGGTCTTCAGGTGTTCAATTGCCATGTGGGCTCCTTCAAGCGGGTGCGAGCAAGGGTCGCTGGCGAATCAGGTCAGCGGCTTTTTCCGCAATCATCACGACCACGGCATTGGTGTTGCCACCGATGATGCGTGGCATCACGGAGGCATCGACGACCCGCAGGCCGTCGACACCTCGCAGGCGCAGCTGCGAATCCACCACGGCTTCCGGGTGCTCGCCCATGCGGCAGGTACCGACCTGGTGATGGACGGTGTAGGCGCTGGCGCGGATGAACTGTGCGATTTCGGCATCGGACTGCACCGCCGCACCGGGCGCCGTCTCGACCCCATGATAGTGGGCAAAATCGGGCGCGGCCAGAATGCGCCGCGCCAGCCGGATGGCGCGCACCAGAGGTTGGATGTCCTCCTCGACGCTCAGCAATGCCGGATCAATGGCCGGTGCCACGTGCGGATCGGGACTTGCCAGCGTGATAGTGCCGCGACTCTTCGGATACAGGGACACCGGGCTGATCGCATAGCCATGGCCGATCGGCAAGGGGAAGGTCGGCCGCGGCCGCGCAGCCGGCTGAAACACGAACTGCACGTCCGGCCGATCAAGCGTCGGCAGGGTCTTCAAAAATCCCACCGACTCAAACACATTGCTGGCGAAGGGCCCGGTGCGCCCAAACAGATACTGGCACACGTTCCAGATGCCACGCGGCAGCGCCCGGGCCGAAATGCCATAAGAGGTGGCGTTGGTGGTCCGCATCAGCACCGGACACGCCAGGTGATCCTGAAGATTGCGACCCACGCCGGGCAGATCGAGCAGCGGTTGGATGCCGCTGGCCTTCAGCTGCGCGGCCGGCCCAATGCCGGAGAGCTGCAGGATCTGCGGAGTCTGGATGGTGCCGGCGCTGAGGATCACTTCGCGGCTTGCGCGCACTTCCTGCGGCTGCCCGGCCCGCTCATAGACGACACCGACGGCGCGGCCCTGCTCGACGATGACCCGTAGCACCAGTGCGTCGGTGTACAGCGTGACATTGCCGCGCGCCAGCGCCGGGCGCAGGAACGCGCGCGCCGTCGTCTCGCGCTTGCCACCGCGGATCGTGCCCTGGCGAAAACCGACGCCCTCGTTGGTGATGGCCGTGAAATCGTCGGTGCGGGGAAACCCGAGGCTGTGCGTCGCAGCGATGAAATCACTGTTGAGCTGATTCGGGCGCCGCGGTCGCATGACGTTCATGGGTCCGCCGTGAGCGTGGTAACGCGAGGCGGGCAGATCCTGGTTGTTCTCGCTACGCAGGAAGTACGGCAGTACCTCCGCGTAGCTCCAGCCGGTGGCCCCGGCGGCAACCCAGTCGGCATAGTCATGCGGATTACCGCGCGAATACACCATGCCATTGATGGAGCCAGAGCCGCCCACCACCTTGCCACGAGGTTGCGGGATGCGCCGACCATCCAGGTGCGCTTGCGCGACTGTCTCGAAGCGCCAGTTCAGGCTGCGGGTACCGATGGCCGCGGCCACCAGCGCCGGCGTGCGGATGACCAGGCGCTGATCACTGCCGCCCGCCTCGATCACACACACGCGCGTGCCCGGGTCCTCCGCGAGTCGTCCGGCCAGAGCGCAACCGGCAGTGCCCGCGCCAACGATGACGTAGTCAAATTTGGCGGTGGCAGTTCCGTTCATGCTTACAGCGCAGCGGCGAGCAGGATGTCCGCAAGATTCTGCCAACGCCACAGATTGTCGATGGTTTTCATCAGGCCGGTCATCAGGCCAACAAAGCTGATGTCCCGGTCCGGATCAATCCAGAAAAGCGTGGTGCCGGCGCCATGCGCACCGAAGGTGCCGGGGGAACCCAGCGTGCCGAACATGCTGGTACCCATCTGCGGACCGCGGATCGAGAACCCCAGGCCGATATTCGCCGGCGGCGCGATACCGCCGGCGGCGCGAATGCCACTGGCATAGAACTCGTTGGGCTTGTCGCCCGTCCAGATGGTGCGCGCATGCTTGATCATCGCGCTGGAGACAATGCTCTGCCCATCGATGGTGCCACCACAGCGCAACATTTCCGCAAAGCGCATCATGTCGTGGGCCGTGGAAATACCGCCCACCCAGGGCATCTCGACGTTCTCTTCCTCGAAGGCGCCGTTGGGTCCGAGGTTGCTGTGGCCCAGATGCTTGATCGGATAATTGTTGCGGAACTCCGGCACCAGGTGCCGCGCCTTCAGATCCCGGCGCACGCCCATGGCGGTGTCCTTCATGCCCATCGGATCGAACAGATCCTGGTGCAGGATCTCCTTGTAGGAACGCTGCTTCGGATCCACGCGCCGCACGGCCTCCCCCAGCAGTGCATGGTTGAACAGCGGCGCATAGGCGACGCTCTGGCCCGCCGGCTCCATCGGCAGTGCCACCTTGACGATGGCGGCGATGGTATCGGCCAGCACATCGATGTACATGCCGGGGCTTGCCTCGAACATGGTCGGCAGGCCCGTGCTGTGGGTGAGCAGATGGAAAATCGTGATCCGCTCGCGCAGGCCGCCGGAGAACTCCGGGATGATCCTGCACAGCGGCGTGGTCAGCGTCATCAGCCCGCGTTCGATGGCCTGGAACACCAGGATATTGGTGAAGGCCTTGGTGACCGAAAACAGGCTGAACACCGAATCGTCGGCGACCCGGCGCTCCTTGCTCTCGCTGCTGTGGCCGAACACCTTGTGGTAGGCGCTGTGGCCACCGCGCTTGACGCTGATGACCCCGCCGAAGTACAGGCCGGCGGCGATGTCGCGTTCGACCGCAGCCGTCAGATAATCCAGCCGCTTGGCATCGAACCCGGGATGAGCTGTCACGATATCCACACCTTAACTTCTTGAATTTGGAGAACGGGTATTATCGCTCAGGCGGCGTCGATTTCGGCGAACGTTTCCCGGGCAATACGGAAGCTGTCCACGGCGGCGGGAACTCCCGCATAAACGGCGACCTGCAGGAACACCTCGCAGATCTGCTCACGGGTTACGCCATTCGTCAGCGCGCCGCGAATGTGCGCCTTGAGTTCGTGTGGCCGGTTCAGAATGCTGATCATGGCCAGATTGAGCATGCTGCGCTCGTTGCGCTTGAGGCCCTCACGGCCCCACACGGCGCCCCAGCAATACTCGGTCACAAGCTCCTGCAGCGGCTTGTTGAAATCATCCATGCCGGCCAAGGCCTTTTTGACATAGGCCTCCCCCAGCACTTCGGTACGGATCTTCAGACCTTTATCAAAAAGCTCACTGCTCATGTTGACCTCGTAAAAAAACTGTTTCGCTCAGGCGTCGCGGTTCGGATCCAGCCCTGAATCGGCCTCGACGATCTTAGCCATCGCGGTGAAGTCCGAATCCGGGCCCAGGCTGGTGACGGTGCGTTGCAACAAATCGCAGACCGCAGACCCGACGCCCAGCGGCACGCCCAGGGACTGCGCCGCAGCCAGACATAGCCGCACGTCCTTCAGGCACAGCCCCGCCGCGAATCCGAAATCAAAAGTTCGGGGCAGCACCGAACGCGGCCATTTGTCCTGTGTCGCGCTGCTGCGTCCACTGGACACATTCAGCACCTCAATCATACGCGCCGGGTCCAGCCCGGCCTTCGCGCCCAGGGTCATGCCTTCGGCCGTAATGGCAATCGCGCAGGCCCCGAGCAGGTTGTTGACCAGCTTCATCGTCTGACCCGCGCCGGGATTCGCACCCATAAAGAAGGGCTTGCCGAAAACCTGCAGCAAGGGTTGGATGCGCTCCCACACCGGCGGCGGCCCCGCGACCATCAGCGACAGCGTGCCCTCGCGCGCGCCCTTGATGCCGCCGGAGACCGGGGCTTCGAGCGATGCAATCTGGCGCTGCGCGAGCCCCGTCGCGAGCTTCACGGCCGTGTCCGGCCCGGAGGTCGACAGGTCGACGCACACCTCAAGACGTTTACCCGCGCGAATCCCGTGCGTGCCCAGCACCACTTCCGCCACGATCTGCGGATTCGGCAGGCTCAGGAACACCACCGGCGCGGCGTCCGCGACGCTGAGCGCACTGGGTGCGATCCGGGCGCCATGGGCCGCCAGTGCCTCGGCCGCGGCCGTGCTGGGGTCGTACACGGTAACCTGGTGACCGGCATCCAGCAGGCGTCGCGCCATCGCGCCGCCCATCCGACCCAGTCCAATGAATCCACACTCGCTCATGAAACTCCTCGCGCCATGGGGGCCAGATCCAGGCGCACGATGTCCGCGGCACCCGGTTCCGGCACGAACCGTTGCAGCACTTCAGGATCATGTCCCGGAATGATGTGATCGATCGAGGGGGCCAGCGTTTGCAGTTTGCGCAGCGCCTCAAGGTAGGCGACCACGTCGGCCACGACGGGAAACGGAATCGCGCGTTGCAGATTGGCCCAGAAATGAATGGCATCCGAGGCCAGGACCACCGGGCCGCGAGCCGTCTGCACGCGTACCACCTGCAGCCCCAGGGTATGCCCCGGCAGATGATGCAGCGTCACCCCCGGATACAGCTCATCGTCGCCGGCATGAAACACCACTCGCCCGTCGAATGTACGCTGCACCATGTCCATGACATTGCGCGCATCAAACGGCGCGGCGAGATGGGGGTGCGTCATCGCGCGGCCGGTGCAGTAGGCCATCTCCGCATCCTGAACGTGGAAGCGCGCCTGGGGAAACAGCGGCACATTTCCCGCATGATCGTAGTGCATGTGGGTGATCACGACATCCTGCACTGCACGCGGATCCACGCCCATGGCCGCGAGGCCGGCGCCAACCGGTCGCAGCAGCGTGCGGCCGCGCTGCGCGGCACCGGCCGCGTCAAAGCCGGTGTCGACGACAATCGTGCGCGCCTCGGACTTGATCACCCAGACGAAGTAGTCCAATGGCATGCGCTGCGCGTGATCGTCGCCGCCGATGAAATTCAGATCGCTGAGCCGGTCCAGATGGCCATATCGCACGGCGTAGATTCGATTGCTCATGGCGCAATGTCAGGCCGAAGCCAGGAAGCCGCCATCGACATGCAGGATGTCACCACTGATGAAGGATGCCGCATCGCTGAGCAGGAACAGCGACGCATTGGTGGCATCCGCATCGCGCCCGATGCGCCGCAGCGGAATGCTCACCGCGCGGCGCTCGTACTCGGCCTGCGGCGTAATGGCCACGGCGCCGGGAGTGGGAATGGACCCCGGAGCCAACGCATTGACGCGCACCTTGCGGGGGCCCAACTCCGCGGCCAGCGTGCGGGTAAATGTGCCCATGGCACCCTTGACCATGCTGTAGATCGCGGTCTTGGGAAAACCGCGCTCCGCCACCGGGGAGGCCATGTTGAGGATGACGCCGCCCACTTCCGAGTCCATATGGCGCAGCAGGGCCTGTACACCCCACACGGCCCCTTTGATGCCGATCGCGAGCATCCGGTCGAGAATCTCATCGTCCACGGCCTCGATGCCGTCGTAGCGGATCAGCATGGCGTTGTTGACAACGCCATCGATTCTGCCGATGCGGCCGGCCGCAGCCATGAATGCGCCACGGTCGGCCACATCCACCACCTGCGTGGCAATGGCAGAGGAGGTCTTGCCCAGCTCGACCAGCGACGGGGCATCCACGTCGAACGCGGTCACCCGGGCCCCAGCCTGGGCCGCGCCGATGGCCAACGCCCGACCCAGGCCACGGCCTGCGCCGGTGATCAGAATGGATTTGCCCGAAAGATCAAAAGTCGTTGCCACGGTACCCTCCGACGGTTCCGCTTGGTATACCCGATGCGAATCCTAAATTCATGGCTGATATGCTGGCAGAACGCACGCCAAACGGGGGGACTGAAATGAACCGCTTCGAAAAACAGGTGTATGAGTGCATGCACCCGACCGAAAAACTGCTGGACAAGACCACCAATCCACTGCATCGCGCCATTCTCCTGAACTTCTGGCGCCATGTGCACCTGGAAGGCGCCGGCGAGTACCACAAGATCCTGGCCCCCGACATGGAAGTCGATCATCCCGTGTACCGCGTGACCTGGGGCGCCAATCCGGGCGTCATCGAAGGCAAAGCCGGCGTACTGGCGTTTTACAATAGCGTCGGCGAAGCGGTGTTGTGGCATTCGGATGATCGTCTGGCGGTCGCCGACTGGGGGATCTGCGATGAGATCACCTTCCATCAACTGGCCGAAGGCGCCATTCTCAAACAGCTCGGTTATGCCGTCGAGCATGCCGACCGCCTGTACCACGTTTCCAGTCGCCAGGCCTTCATCTGGCCCTATGACGCCAAGGCTCGCCTGGTCGGCGAGCATCTGTACGAGGACAAGACCAGCCTGCAGATTGAGGAAGTCGAGCGGCGCGATGCCATTACCCCCGCCAGGGTGCGTGCGATCCATCGCGAGCAATTGAGCAAGCTCGAGGCACGGCTGGGGCCGAATTTCTGGGTGCTGCGATGATGCGTACGGGCCTGATCGGGACCTTGGCGGTCATTGCGGCACTGTGCGCCCCCCTGACGGCCACGGCCGATACGGTGATGATCACCGGTGCGAATTCCGGCATCGGTCTTGAATTCGCACGCCAATACGCCGCGATGGGTTGGACCGTGATTGCCACCCACCGGCGCGCCGAGCCACCCAAATCGCTCACGGAGCTTAAGACAAAGTATCCCAAGGTGCGTATCGAGAGCCTCGATGTCACCAACCTGGATCAGGCGCAGAAGCTGGCCGCGAAACTGGCGGACGTGCCGATCGATGTGCTCATCAACAACGCCGGCATCTACAACGACCGCGCCAAGTGTGCCGGCGACGACGAAGGCTGTGCGGGGGACTACAGCGGGGAGAGCCTGGGAAAATTCAACTACTCGCTGCTGGACACCATCATGGCGGTCAACATCAAGGGCCCGCTGATCGTGTCGGAGACTTTCTACAAGAATGTGCTGGCGAGCAGCCAGAAAAAAATCATCGCCGTCAGTTCCAGCAACGGCTCGCTGACCGGTGAGTTCCACCTGGCGCCGGGCGCCATGTTCTACCGCCTGAGCAAGGCGGCGTTGAATCGGGAGATGCAGGTGGTCGCCGCCGAGACGCGCAAGGACGGCGTGACGGTCATCATGTTCAATCCGGGCCCCACCCTGACCGAGCACCAGGCCTACCTCGCGGGCAAGTACCAGGGGATGCTGAAGACCTCATTCACCGTTGAAAACATGATTCGCACCATCGGCAAGGTGACCATTGCCGATACCGGCCATTTCCTGCGCTACGATGGTGTCGCCGAAGCCTGGTAGCACCGGCGCGCATCACCGCGGCTGGATGGCGCCGTTGCGCATCAGTTCGCGCAGATCATTGAGCACATAGTGAGGCCGGCGCTTGCCGGACTCGCGCTCCCAGTCATCCTGTTTCATCACACCGGTGGTGACACCAAAGGCCGTGGCGCCGCCGCGTCGCGCCATGATGATCTCCACCGCCGGGTCGTCCCCGACCACCCCCACCGCGCGCACGGGCACACCCAGTTTCCGGGCCACAAAGCGCATGGCATGCAGTGAGGGTTTGCCGGTGAGGATCATCGGCACCTTGGTCATGCGCCGGATCGCCCCGACGATCGCATACGAATAGCCCATGGAGCGACCCCCAAGGGTCGCAAAAAACGGCACATCGGAAGCCACGTACAGTTTCGCGCCGGCCCAAATGGCCTGGCAGGCCGCCTCGATGTCCTTCATGTGGCATTCGGGATGCCATCCGACGTACACCGCGTCGGCCTCGGTCGCGCGCGGCTCACCGGGGAACACGGTCTCGATGCCGGCCTCGCTGAGCGCATAGCCGACCCCGCGTTTACCCAGCACCAAGGTCCGGCGGATGCCGTGACGTGCCATCACATCGGCGGCCACACTGGAGGGAGTGAACATGCGGTCATCGGCCACCGGCAGGCCCAACGCCCGCAGGCGCCTGGCCTGCTCGGGCGGCGGGTAGGCGCTGCCATTGGTGAGCACCAGGTAGGGAATGGATTTCGCGGCCAGATCCGTCAGCACTTCGATGGCACCCGGAAGCACCTCGTAGCCGCCCAGCGTATGGTCGCTGAGCAACAATGTGCCATCCAGATCGAACATGAAGCCCTTGATGACCGGCATCGTCCCGATCGGCAGCTGCTGTGCGACCGCCGCGTTCACAATGCGCTTATCCCCGCGTCGCGGCGCAATTGCAGTTTGAAGCCAGGCTTGCTGACCGATACTTCGGAGAGCTCCGGATGCTGTGTCAGCTGCCGGATCAGGTGCAGGACGGGCTTCAAATCCGGATTGTAGTGGCGCGCTGCGGGCCCCGCCGCCAGCATCGCATCGACCTGGGGCGCCGGCATCGTGGCCCGCAGCAGGAACTCCTCATCCGACACGCCAGGCCCGATGCGCCGGCGCAGGTCTGCCAGGGACGGCATGCCGTGCTCCTTGCGTAGTTCGGCGGTTCGCGGCAACGACTCGATGCGATCCATTATGTTGGCGGCAATCGGTACATTCGGCCGGCCAAAGCGGCCAATGGCATAGCGGATTGCCTCATCCGGAATCACCTTGTAGCGCTCCTTGGTGCTCACGTTCATGACCGCCTGGGTCATGACGATCTGCGCAAAAGGCGTCATGACAATGGGCCAGCCCAACTCTTCGCGCACGCGCCCGATCTCTTCAATCACCGCGCCTTCGAGGCGCGACAGGCCCCGTTCGCTCAGCTGGCGGCGCATCGTACCGACCATGCCGCCGGGCAACTGGTGCTGCAGGTACGCGGCATCAAACCCCTGCGGCCGACCGATCGGCAGACCCTCCGCCTCAGCCAGCCGGGTAAAGTAACTACCGACCTCCTTCAATGCCTCATCGTCCACATTGACGGTGTGACCCAGTGCGCGCAGGTTCGCGACGGTACGTTCCGCAGGCGGATTCGAAGTGCCATCCGCGGCGGCACCCGAGGCGCACTGCAGGACACTCACCCCGTATGCCGGCGCCTCCAGGTAGGTGTGTTCGGCCAGATTGATGGTGCAGTGAGCATGCAGTTCCAGCGGCTTGGTGCCGATCACCGCCTTGATGGCCGGAATCAGGGTCTGCGCGCGTTTCGGCGACAGCAAGCCACCCGGGTCCTTGATGTAAATCGCGTCGATGTCGGGGCAAGCCCCGAGCTTGCGGGCGGCCGCCACGTAATGGGCGTCGTCATGCACCGGGCTCAAGGTGAACACCAGCGCCGCGATCACGTACTCACCGCCGCCTTGCTTCACGAGCCGAGCGCAGGCGATGTTCGAATCCGCATCATTCATCGGATCCGCAAGGCAGAAGCGGCGGATGCCGTTTCGCGCCAGCACCTGGAATACGAGCGCCATGAATTCCGGATGCGCGGTTTCCCAGGATATGAAGCGAAACCCGGTCGACATGAACTGCAGCGGGGTATTGGGAGTGGCCGCGGCCATCAACCGGATGCGCTCCCACGGGTCTTCCTTCTTGAAACGCACCGCGACACCCATGTGTGTGGAGGTCGTGAAATCGATCGCCTTGAAACCCACCCGATCCATTGCCGGGGCGATGGTCAAGGTGTTGGCCGTGTCCACTCCCAGCGCCGCCCACAGCGACTGATTGCCATCGCGCAGGGAGGTCTCAACCAGCTGCAAGTCGCTCATAGGGGCTGCTCCAGAAGACGTGCGACAAATCCCGTGTCGAAACCACCGGCTTGGAATTCCGGGGCCGCGAGTACCCGTTGCTGAAACGCAAGGTTCGAATGCACCCCGGTGATCCGGGTCGCGGCGAGCGCCTCGCGCAGGCGCGCCAAGGCGCGGTCCCGGTCCGGTGCATGCGCAATGATCTTGGCCATGAGCGAATCATAGTACGGCGGTATGCGTGAGCCCGCGGCGATGTGGGTGTCCACGCGAATACCTTCCTGGACCGGCCAGGTTACCGCCACGACCTGTCCGGGACTGGGACGAAAATCATTGGCGGGATCCTCGGCATTGATCCGGCACTCGACGGCGCAGCCCGTGATGCGTATGTCAGATTGCGCCAGGCGCAGCCCTGCGCCACTGGCGATTGCGATCTGCTCGGCGATCAGGTCCACACCGGTCACGGCCTCGGTGACCGGATGCTCCACCTGGATCCGGGCGTTCATTTCCAGAAAGTAGAAACTGTCGCGCTCCTTGTCGACCAGGAACTCCACGGTGCCGGCGCCGCGATACGACAGTCGCTGTGCGAAGCGCACGGCGGCAGCATGCAGCGCCGCTCGCATCCGCTGCGAGAGGCCCGGAGCCGGCGTTTCTTCCACCAGCTTCTGATAGCGCCGCTGTGTCGAGCAATCGCGCTCCCCCAGATGGATCACCCGTCCCGCACCATCGCCCAGCACCTGCACTTCGATGTGCCGACCGCTGGCAACATAGCGCTCCAGGTAGACCCGTGCATCGCCGAACGCGGCGCCCGCCTCCGCGGCCGCCAGCTCCAGGGCAGCCGGCAGCTGCGCCAGTGTATCGACACGCTTCATGCCGCGCCCGCCGCCACCGCCGACCGCTTTCACGAGCAGCGGCACACCGATGGCGCGCGCCGCCGTCAGCGCGTCATCGACCAAGGTCACGGCACAACCGGGCACCACCGGCACCTGGGCCGCTTCGGCCTCCTCGCGGGCCCGCAACTTATCGCCCACGGCCTCGATCTGCGCGGCGGTCGGCCCGATGAACACCAGCGCGCAGGATTCGCACAGTCGCGCCAGGGCGGCGCGCTCCGAGAGGAAGCCATAGCCTGGATGAATCGCATCCGAGTGGGTCGCGCGCGCGGCGTGCACGACGGCCTCAACCTTCAGATAACTCTCCGCGGGACGCGCCGGACCGATGCAAACCGTGCGGTCGGCCAGCCGCGCCGGCACGCTGTCGAGATCGGCCTGCGAGGCCGCGAGCACGGTTTCAATGCCCAGTTCGCGGCAGGTGCGGATAATCCGCACGGCAATCTCCCCACGATTGGCAATCAGAATGCGGCGCACGGCAGTGACAATCAACCGGGTTTGCGAACGCGCATCAACACTTCGCCGTATTCGACGAGAGCGCTATCCGCCGCGAGAAATTCCGCGACCGTGCCGCGCACGCCGGCGCGCACGGTATTCATCAGCTTCATGACCTCGATGATACCGATGATGGTATCGGCCTCCACCTGCGAGCCGACCTGCACAAAGGGCGGTGCGCCGGGCTTCGGTGACCGATAGAACGTGCCCAGCAGGGGTGATGGAATATCCACCGCAGTGGGATCGGCTACGACCTGCGCCGCGGGCGCCGTGGCGGATGCCACCGCCGCGCTCGAGGCGGCAAGCGGCGCCGGCGACGGCGCCGGCCCCGCGGCGCCGGTCGCGCCGGTGGGTGCGCCGCGTCGCAGGCTGATCTTCGTTCCATCGATCTCAAGGTTCAACTCATCGAAGCCGGATTGCTCCACCAGCCGCATGATTTCCGCAACGTCCGCGGCCGTCAAAGTCATCGATTACCCCCAAATATATTCAACACATGCAAGGACGGGTCGGCGACCGCGTGACTGACCGGGGCGGCGTCGCGCGTTGACCAAACCGTCTCCGGGCGGCTTTGCAGCAACAGTATCGCCCCGCCGTGCCGGTCCACGGCCCACTCAATGTCCTGTGGCCGACCGTAATGCCGCTCGACCTTGCGCCCAATGGTGCGCAGGGCCTGCAGTTCAGCATCGCTCATGCAGGCAACACGGCGCTGCTCATCGGGTACGGCGAGTGTCTGTATGCCGCCCGCGCTGACCGGCGCATGGCTGATGTGCTTGTCGGAGATCTCGCGCACCGAGATCTCGCCGGTGATCTTGCCGATGACCCAGCGATCCGGCGTCACTTCGCCACCCACCACGGCCGAACCCAAGCCCCACGAGCCTTCGATGGCCATCACGGAGCGATCCCCGGTCAGCGGACTGCGGGTGAACATGACGCCGGCAGTTCTTGCATCCACCATGGTCTGCACGACCACGGCCATCGCGACGTCAGCTTCCGCAAATCCATGCCGGCGCCGATAGCTGATCGACTCGACCGAATAAAGGCTCGCCCAACAGCTGCGTACCTTGTCCAGAGTCTGTTCGAGACTCTGGACCCACAGGTAGGTGTCCTGCAGTCCTGCGAAGCTGGCATCCGCCGCATCCTCGGTGGTCGCGGAGGAGCGCACCGCGACCGCGCACTGATTCCCGGCATTGAGTTGGCGGTAGGCAGCCGCGATCGCCACGGCGATAGCCGCTGGCAGCGGTGCGGCCTCGATGCGCGCGCGCAGCTGGCCCGACACGGCGCTGACCTGCGGCAGATCATCCGGGTCCAGGGCCTCCACCAGCGCCCGGACCGGCGCCGCGCTTTCGACGGCCGTCAGGAATTGTTCAAAAGCTGAAGTCTTGACGACAAACCCGGGCGGCACGGCGATGCCCGCGCGCACCAGTTCGCCAAGACTGCCGCCCTTGCCGCCGGCCTGTGGCCGGTCGACCAGACTCAGTTCGGCGAACCAGCCGATAAACTGCGAATCACTCAGTGTCATGCGTCGCGAGGCTAATGCAGGATGGTGACGATGCCGCGTCCGCCATCAACACGGATGCGCTGTCCATCCTTGATTCGCGATGTGCCATTACCCGTGCCGACCACCGCCGGCAGCCCATACTCGCGCGCAACAATGGCCGCATGGCTCATCGAGCCACCGATGTCCGAGACCGCCCCTGCGATCTTGCTGAAGATGGGCGCCCAGGTTGGATTGGTGACCTGGCAGACCAGGATGTCGCCCTTTTGCAGGCGCGAAATCTCATCGACGCTTTTCACGATGCGCGCCGTACCCTCGACCACGCCGCGGCAGGCCGCGAAGCCCTTGAGCTCATTCGGATCTGCGTCCTCGCCCGTCGATAGCCAGGCATCCAGACTCTCGCGGGTGATGCCCCACAGCATCACGATAGCCGGATCATCGATGACATCCGGCACCACACCCAGCGCCGGGGGCGTCTCGTGCTTGGCCCATTCACGAATGGCGGCGCGTCGCTCCACGACAATCGCCGGCCAGTGGCCCGGACCGCGTGGCGGGGAACCATTGGACCAGGCCGTCATCAGGTCGATGATCGCCGCTTCGACCTCGTAGTGCGTCAGCTGGAAGACATCCTCCGCGTTCGGGAAGAAGCCATGTTCGGCCAGCAGCGCGCCGAATTCGCGGATCTTGTTGAAGAACAGATTGGTGTACCAGTGTTCGCAGTAGAACTTGTGTCCCTCCACGTAGGGGAACACCCGGTGCGCCAGCGTGATCATCTGATCGTATGCCGCGCGGTCATCATCGGTGGTGAGCAACTCCCGGTAGTCCTCGATCAACTGCTTGCGCTCGGCCAGCAGCTGCTCGACCGGGCGGTGCAGGGACTCCCCGGCCTTCACCCGCTCGATGTAGTCCGGCAGGCTCGCGAATGGCATCGACAGGTCATCATTCCAGGCGCGGTGATAGTGATAGAACCCATCGCCCACATTGATGTTGAACCAGGGATGGCGCGAAATTTCCAGTTCCTTCAGCCACGCCGTTCCGGATTCCCCGGACGTCCGCAGCGTTTCGATGAGCTCGCTCGCGGACAACTGTTTGCCAAAGTGTGAGTCCACGCCCAACTCGACCGCGCAGCGCGCCAGGCGCCGCAGTTCATCATCGGGGCGAAAGATCTCCGCTTCGATGCCGGCCACCATGCGCGCAAGGGTCTGGTCGCTGATTTCCGGGAAGGCTTTCTTGCAGAAATCAAAAAACGTCAGGTACGCCCCGTACCCGAGCAGCAGGAACTCGAAGTGGTGGTGCCACATCCGGAAGTACCCCTCGAGGGTCTTCTGGTAGATGTCCAGCAGCCGATGGTTGGAGGCGACGCCCAGTCCCGCATGCACGTTCGCGAGTGGCTCAAGCTGCGGCAGCTGCGGTTTGGGCAACTCCTGTGCCGCGCTGATCAACACCATCATCTTCTCGCGCCACTGGCTGTAGAGCCGCTCCCAGTTGGCGTAGTAGTAGAACGCACGCTGCTTGAACTCCTCGAGCCGGCGCGCAATTTCCGCAGGATCCGTGACCGCATTGCCGCCGATGTATACCCGCCCGTTGATGATCCGATGATCGATGCCCAGGGTCGTGGGCAGGCAGTGCACCCGGGTATTGGAGGCCCCCAGCGCGCAGTACGCGGCTTCCGCGGTCACCATGTCGAACGCCGACATCGGCTCGGGGAAGTGCATGGAGTTG
>DATHOA010000110.1:0-10951 GCA_035485475.1 Steroidobacteraceae bacterium
AGGAGGGGGCTCACTCCCACCTTCATGCCGCCTGCCGCGAGGGCCGTCATGTTCAGGTGAAAAGCGGGCCAGATGACGGACCACGGTTGCATGAACTTGGGCAGCGGAAAGAACATCCCGGACAGCCACAGGCCGGGCAGATAGATCAGATTCGCATAGGCGGGCGCTGCACTGGCGCTCGCGTAGGCGCCGATGAAGAGTCCGATGGCGCAGAACGGAATGGCGCCTAAGATCAGTACGGCGTCCATCGCGATCAGGCCGCCCGGCGTCAAGGTGAGTTTGCCGGCGGCCAGCGCAGCGATGGTTACCAGGCCGACCGAAATTGCCGCGAAGGCCAGCGACATCAGCACCTTCGCCAGCAGATAGGAACCAGACGGCAAAGGCAACGCCCGCTTCAGCTTCAACAGGTTGGCATCGCGTTCCAGCGCGAGGCCAACGCCGATCCCGAAGATCGCCGGTCCCATGATGGCCATGGAGCACCAGGCCGAGAAGATATAATTCATCAATGCCGGGTTCGCCGCGATCTCCTTGGAGCCACCGGCCATGACGACGCCGAAGAACAGGTACAGCGGCACCGGCAGCAGCAGGAAGGGAAAAGCGAATGCCGGGGCGCGCAAAGCCTGGATGAACTGAAATCGAGATTCATTCAGGTAGGCGCGCAACAGGCGGCGCAGGGGCATCAGCGGCTCGGCTGCATTCGGCGGTACGATGGTTGCCAAAGCGTTCATACATTCTCCTTTGCACGCAATATCCGGGTGCCGGGCGCCCTATGCGGCTTGTTTGGTGAGTTCGGTGAAGGCATCCGCGAGATCCGCCTGACGCACTTCGAGCTGGCGCACACTCTCATCCGCCGCGAGCAGCCGGCGAACCACCGACTCGGCATCGACCGCGGTGATCATGAGCTTGTGCGCATCCCGGGTTGCCTCGAGCACGCCTGGCCAGAGCCGCACGTTCTCGGCCGTGAGCGCCCCGGTACAGCTGATGTGGGTGCGGCTGACGATGGAGCGAATCTCGGCGACGCTACCGGATGCGATGACCCGGCCCTTCGCGAGCACCACGACGCGATCGGCCAGCGCTTCGGCTTCCTCCAGGTAATGCGTCGTGAGCACGACCGAACAGCCGCCTGTGATCAGCCGGCGAATCGTGCGCCACATGTGCTCGCGCGCCTGCACGTCGAGCCCCACGGTAGGCTCATCGAGGAACAGCAGTTTGGGTTGTCCCACGACCGCCATTGCAAACTGGGCCTGTCGTTTCTGGCCCGCCGACAGTTTGCCGTAGTGCTTTCCGGCAAGGCTCCCTGTCCCGGTCAGCTCGAGCGTCTCGTGAACAGAAAGTGGCTGCGGATAGTAGCTCGCGGCAAGCTCGATGAGCTCGCGGACGCTGAGCAGCGGCTCGAGGGCGACCTCCTGCATCATCACACCGATCTCGCGGCGACTTTCGACCTCGAGCGGCGAGCGTCCCATCAGGCGCACTTGTCCGGCGTCGGCCTGCAGCAGGCCGAGCCACAAGGATATGGCGGTCGACTTGCCGGCGCCGTTTGGCCCCAGCAGGGCCAGCAGCTCGCCGCGGTGCACGTCGATCGCAATACCATCGAGCGCCTGGCTCTTGCCATAGGCCTTGCGAGCGCCGATGAGCTGGGCGAGGGGCTCGGCTTCGCGAGCCAGGGGTGCCGGGTGCTGGGTGAGCACTGCGGCCGAGGCCTCACGCTTGAGGACCGCCTTGGTTCGCGGATACCTGCGACCATTCAGGATCTCGCCCAGCCAAGTGGGTCGCACCAGGTAGTGATAGCTCACGAGCAGCACCGTCATCGTGATCGCAAGGATCAGCGGAAACTTGATGGCCCAGTGCCACGGCACCTTCGCGAATGCCGCGGCCAGGAAAAACACCAGCGGCAGGTGTGCGAGATACAGCCAGTATGAGGAATCCGCGAGGTAGCGACGCACCGTACTCTCACCGTCGCAGAAGCGCAGCGCGGCGCCGATGATGCCGAAGCTCCAGTACCACGATGAGAGCAGATAGCAGGCAGCGTAGAGCGGCGTTGCGGATGTGAACAGATGCCCGAACCACGGGGCCGTGGTGCCAAGCTTGATGCCGGGTACCGTCTGGCAGGCGATGCTCAGCGCGAGGCCCACAACGAGCTGCCCGAGCCACCGCTTGCGCAGTTGAGTGAGAAGATCCAGCTGGCGATGCAACAGCCAACCGACAACGAACGCGGTGCCGAATCCCACGAGCGCGGGTATTTGCGGGACCAGACTGCTGTCAGGAGTGGGAATGCCACCCAGAACGGCGATCCGCTGGTCGAAGCCGAGAACGGCGAAAATCGGCGCGGCAAAAACCAGGGGCGCGGCATAGCTGCCCATCAGTGCGCGCGCACCGCGGTCCAGCAACCCGCCTAGGTGCCCCGCCGCATCGACCTTGATGGCAAGGCCTCGGACCGCGAGCAACGCGACGTAGAAAATGCACAGGTAGTACAGAAACCACAGATGCACCAGTGGGAACGCACCCGCCGGAACAACTGAAGGGTGCGAGACAGCGGCGACCGTCGCGGGATCCGCACTGCGTGTCACCCCCCAGATCAGTGCCGCAATGGTGAGCGGCGTGAGAATGATCCAGCCCACGAGCAGCGGTACGAGAATCCGCTTGGCCCGATCGGCAATGAAGCCGCGGGTGCCGCGGCGCGCGATCACGAGCCGCGCGAACAGCCCGGCGACGATGAAAAAGGTCGTCATGCGCCAGCTGTGGATCAGGAAGAACACAACGTTGAGCGTGGCACTCTGCGAGACATCGTGCGCCGGGATCGGCAGGAAAAAAGACATCGTCGCATGCAACGCGATCCCGGAGAGCAGCGCGAACGCGCGGACAGCATCGAGGGCGTGCAGACGTTCTTGGTTTGACATGGCGGTTCCTTACAGAAAGTCTTTCTTGCGAAGAATCATTACAAGCGCTGCAGCAAGGGCGAGCAGGCTTCCCAGAACCTCAATTGCGAGCGTGGCGATGATCGCAGGAGGCCAGACCACCACCGGGCCCTTCGCAGCAAGCGCGACCGATGGGCGACTCAGCAGCCAGGCAATGAGGAAATTGAGCAGCACATTGCCGCAGATGATCACGATGGTATTCATCAGTACGGAATCCGCCGCGAGCGCCACGGCGAGAAAGATGCAGAAATACACGCACACATACATCATCACGGCCAGCGTCAGCGGAATGAGACCGTGCGGGATCGGCGTCAGGGCGATCACCAGAATTGCGGCGGCACCGAGCAGGCAGAACGGGATCAGAAACGCGAGCAGGCTTGAGACCAGCTTGGTGAGCGCATACTGGGTCGTAGAGATCGGCAGGCTCAGCACGAACAGCATGACCTTGTCCTTTTTCTCCTGAGCGACCGTAGCGCCGACGAGCAGGACGTTGAGCAGGATGAGCACGCAGATGAAGGAGACACTGCCGACGTAGAAAGTGATCGGCCCACCGCCGAACAGCGCGACCCCGAGCATTGCGAACCCGAGCAGCAGCGAGCCGGCGATAAGAGGCCATTGAAAGTAGAAATCCTTCAACACCAGGCGCGTGACGACGGATGTGCTCATGATGCTCGCTCCTTGCGGCTGGCCATGACGTTCGCGACAAAGATCTCCTCGAGGGTCATCCGTTGCACCTCGTGGACGGTTGCGCCGGCGTTCACATACGCGCGCACCAGCTCGTCCGAGTGCGCATTGGTCGTCACGGTCGCGATGTGGCCGATTACGGCGAGGTCAACGACGCCGGTGAGGGTGGGCAGCGTGACCCCATCGGGCACCTCGAGCTTCAAGCGCCTCCAGTGCTCGATGAAGGTCTCCTTGTCGCTCGAATCGATGATGCGGCCGCGGTCGATGAAAGTGATCTGATCGGAGATCTGCTCCACATCCTGCGTGTTGTGCGAGGAAAAGAGGATGGCGCGACGCTCATCGCGCAGCACGTCCATCAGTTCGATGAGCATCTCGTGGCGCGCGACGGGATCGAGGCCGGTGGTGGGTTCATCGAGCAGCAGCAGACGCGGCCGGCGCGCGAGCATCAGCAGCAGTGTCGCTTTTGCGCGCTCACCGTGGGAGAGGCTCCTGATCTGCTGCTCGGTGCGCAGGTTGAAGCGCTTGAGCAAGGTCTGTGCGTATGGCGCGTCCCAGCTTGGATAGATGGAGGCAACGAACCGCATGTGCCAACCGAGCGTTCCGTAGCCGTAGAGGCGCATGTCCTCGGAGACGTAGCCGACCTGCCACTTCGCGGCCACCTGTTCCTCGGGCATCGAGCGTCCGAGCACGCGCACCTGTCCGCGGTCCTGGTGTATCAACGACATCAAGATGCGGATCAGGGTCGACTTGCCGGCGCCATTCGGGCCGACGAGGCCCATGATCTGTCCGCACGGCAGCGTCAGGCTCACATCGCTGAGCGCAAAGAAGCGATACGCCTTTGCGACGCCTTCGAGTTCAATTGCCAGGTCCGTCATGACTCATTCCCGCCTTCCGTCATCTGCGTGCGCATTCGCTCGATCAGTTCCTCGGGCGTCAGCGCCAGTTCGCGCCCGATCTGCGCAGCTGCGGCGAGGTGCTGGTCGAGCTCCTCGCGTCGCAGCTGACTGCTCAAGTCCACGTGCTCGGCCACGAACGAGGCCTTGCCTTGGCGCGTGACGATCACTCCCTCGCGTTCGAGCTCGAGATACGCACGCTTCACGGTAATCACGCTCACCTGGGTGGAAACCGCGAGTGCCCGAATCGACGGCAGCTCATCCCCGGCCTTCCAGTCCCCGACGGCGATCCGATGGCGAATCTGCTCGATGATCTGCAGATACATGGGCCGCCGGTCGGCCTGGGAAATCGTGACGAAACTGTGCATATGAGTATGCACAGTATATACAGAAATCTAAGTTGCGCAAGCCGTCGCCGAGGGGTGGCGAAAAGTAGTAACAAATGTCACTATCTTGCCAAGTCGCCGTCAGGCCTTTGCACCGTGCGGAGTTCGTATGACAACACCTTTATTCGAGAATCCTCTCGGCACCGATGGCTTTGAATTCGTCGAATTCACCAGCCGGGATCCGCAGGCGCTGAGCACCTTGTTCTGCGCCATGGGCTTTACCGCCGTGTCGCGCCACCGTTCCAAGAACGTGTTGCGCTACAAGCAGGGTGGGATCAATTTCATTCTGAACATGGAGCCGCGCGGACAGCCGGCCGAGTTCCGGGACGCGCATGGACCCTCGATCAATGCCATGGCCTTCCGTGTCCACGACGCTGCCAAGGCGCTCGAGACCGCGCTGGAGCGCGGCGCAAAGGAGATCAAGGGAACCATCGGCCCGATGGAGCTGAACATCCCGGCGATCGAGGGCATCGGTGGCAGCCATCTTTATCTGGTCGACCGCTACGGCGCCAATGCGATCTACGACGTGGACTTCGTGCCGATACCGGGCGCTGCCGAGAGCGAAACGGCAAACAGCGCGGGATTGAGCTACATCGATCATCTAACCCACAACGTGCACCGCGGCAACATGCAGACCTGGGCGGATTTCTACGAGCGCATTTTCAATTTCCGGCAGCTGCGGTATTTCGATATCGAAGGCAAGGTGACCGGACTGTTCTCCAAGGCCATGACCAGCCCGGACGGCAAAATACGCATACCCCTGAACGAAAGCCAGGATGACAAATCGCAGATCGAGGAGTTTCTGCGGGACTACAAGGGCGAAGGCATCCAGCACGTGGCCCTGGGCGCGGACAACATCTACTCGACGGTTGATCGGATGCGTGCCCGCGGCGTGCAGTTCCAGGACACTCCCGAAAGCTACTACGACGGGATCGAGGCGCGGGTGCCCGGACATGGGGAAAAGCTTCGGGACCTTCGTGAGCGGCGGATTCTGATTGATGGTGCGCCGACCCAGGGCCAGGGCGTACTGCTGCAGATCTTCACCCAGAACGTGGTCGGACCCTGCTTTTTCGAGATCATTCAGCGCAAGGGCAACGAGGGCTTCGGCGAGGGGAACTTCAAGGCGCTGTTCGAGTCCCTGGAGCTCGATCAGATACGGCGCGGCGTGGTATCCGTACAAAATGGTGCCACCAAGGGGCCCTAGATGGATGACCGCATCAGTGGTTACACCCGCGGATTCGGCAACTTCCTGAGCACCGAGGCGTTGCCGGGCGCGCTGCCGGACCATAACTCACCACAGCGCTGCCCCTACGGGCTGTATGCGGAGCAGTTGTCGGGCACCGCCTTCACGGCCCCCCGCGCCAGCAATCGGCACAGCTGGCTTTATCGCATACGTCCGAGCGTGATGCATTCACCCTTCACGCTCATCGAGGACAGTCGTCTGCGCCTTGAGGCAACCGGCGCCGAAGTCTCGCCCAATCAGCTGCGCTGGGATCCGTTGCCGATCCCGGAGGCCGCAACGGATTTTCTGGATGGCCTGGTCACCTACGCTGCAAACGGCAACCCTGACGAACAATCCGGGACGGCCATCCACCTGTATGCAGCGAATCGGGACATGGTGAGCCGGGCGTTCTACGACGCGGACGGGGAGCTGCTGATCGTCCCGCAGCAGGGCGAGCTGCTGCTGGTGACGGAGCTCGGGCGGGTGGCCGTCGAACCCCAGCAGATCGCGGTCATCCCGCGCGGCGTGCGCTTTCGCGTCGAGCTGCCGGACGGCACCGCGCGCGGCTACGTGTGCGAGAACTATGGCGCGCCATTCCGACTGCCGGATCTGGGCCCGATAGGGGCGAACGGACTGGCGTGTGAGCGGGATTTCCTGACACCCGCCGCCTGGTACGAGGACCTCGATAGCGATTACCAGCTGGTGGCGAAGTTTTCCGGGAAGCTGTGGTCCGCGCAATTGAACCACTCACCGTTTGATGTCGTGGCGTGGCGCGGCAATCATGCGCCATACAAATACGACCTGCGACGCTTCAACACCATCGGCTCCGTCAGCTATGACCACCCGGACCCCTCGATATTTCTCGTGCTGCAGTCAGTGACGAGCACTCCCGGCGTGGACGACATCGATTTCGTGATTTTTCCGCCGCGCTGGCTCGCAATGGAAAACACGTTTCGCCCGCCCTGGTTTCACCGCAATGTCGCGAGCGAATTCATGGGACTCATTCATGGCGTGTATGACGCCAAGGCCGAAGGCTTCGCACCCGGTGGAGCGTCCTTGCACAATTGCATGAGCGGACACGGCCCGGATGCCACGACGTTCGAGCGTGCGAGCCGGGCAGATACCAGCCGGCCCGAGAAGGTGACCGAGACGATGGCATTCATGTTCGAAACCCGCCGCATCCTTCGCCCCACGCGGCACGCCCTGGATTGCGGGTGGCTGCAGAAGGATTATGCGTCGTGCTGGCAGGGGCTCGAGAAACGCTTCGATCCGCGGTCGCGCTAGCAATGCGGCTCAACGAAACGCACGATCCGAGCCTGCGCAGCTGGGTTGCTACGGCCAACGATGCGAGGTCGGATTTCCCTATTCAGAATCTGCCCTTTGGTATTTTTCGCCGTCATGGCAGCGGGGAGATATATCGCGGTGGGGTCGCCATCGGCGATCAGGTGCTCGATCTGGATGCGGCGTGGTCCAGCGGTGCGTTTCCAGCGGCGCAGATCGGCTTGGCGGCAACGCAGGCGCTGAGCTGCGCCAGGCGGCCCGTTCTCAACGATCTGATGAGCCTGGGCCCCGCGCCGGCGTCAGATCTACGACTCGCTCTGTCGCGCGCGCTGCGTCACGGGTCGGCGCAGCAGGCGCTCCTCGAACCGTGCCTGGTCGGCCAGGCGGATGCCGAGATGGCGCTGCCAGCGCTGGTCGGCGATTACACCGATTTCTATACCTCCCTGCATCATGCGACGGCGGTGGGCAAACTCATGCGCCCCGACAATCCGCTGCTGCCCAACTACAAGTGGGTGCCGATCGGCTATCACGGCCGCTCGTCGTCCATCGGCGTGTCGGGTCAGACAGTGCGGCGACCGCTGGGACAGAGAATGCCGCCCGGAGGTGATACGCCGGTCGTTGGGCCGAGCGAGCGGCTCGACTATGAACTCGAACTGGGGGTTTTCATCGGCCTGGGCAACGAACTCGGCTCGCCCGTTCATATCGCGGAGGCCGACTCGCATATCTTCGGGATGTGCCTGCTCAATGACTGGTCGGCGCGGGATCTGCAGGCGTGGGAGTATCAACCCCTGGGCCCCTTCCTGGGCAAGAATTTCGCAACCACGATTTCTGCGTGGGTGGTCACGTGGGAAGCGCTGGCCCCATACCGCATTCCCTGGGTTCGCGCCGCGGGGGAACCGCAGCCGCTGCCATACCTGTACTCGCCGCAACTGCGGGACTCGGGCGCAATCGACATTGCGCTTGCGGTGTACCTGGAGACCGAGCGGATGCGTGCCGAAGGGATCCCGCCGTATCGGCTCTCGCACAGCAATTTCCGCGATTGTTATTGGAGTGTCGCCCAGATGGTGGCCCACCATACCGTCAACGGCTGCAACCTGAGGCCGGGGGACCTGCTGGGGACCGGCACCCAGTCCGGGCCGACACCTGCGCAGGCCGGTTCGCTTCTGGAACTGTCCTTCGGCGGCAAGCAGCCGCTTACTTTGCCGAATGGCGAGCAACGGCGGTTCCTGAGCGATGGCGATGCAATCATCCTGCGTGCAGCCTGCGAGCGTGCGGGGCATGCCCGGGTCGGTTTCGGGGAAGCGCGCGGCCGCGTCGGCGCGGCACCGGAGTGTCAGATCGATGCCGACTAAACCGGTCGAACGCCTGCAGCTTCAGGAGTATCTGCCCTATCGTCTCTCGGTTGCGGCGAATGCGGTCTCGCGGCTGATTGCCCGGGCCTATGAGGATCAGTTCGGGTTGACGATACCGCAGTGGCGTGTGATGGCCGTGCTGGGTGATGAGGGTGCCCTCACCCAGCAGTCACTGTGCGGACGCACCCTGATGGACAAAGTGACGGTCATGCGCGCGGCCCAGGGATTGACCCGGCGACACCTGGTGAACCGTCAGCCGAATGCCCAGGACGGCCGCTCGCATCGCCTCGACCTGAGCGCATCCGGCTACGCGCTGTATTGCAAGGTCATACCGTTGGCGCGTGAATATGAGGCACAGCTCCTCCTAGGTCTGCAGGCGACTGAGGTGGCGCTCCTGCACCGACTGCTGCGACAGCTCGAAACTGCGGCCCTGGTCAACAGCGAAAAAGTACAACAATATCGGGCCGTCTGAAACGTCTACAACTGTATGGAGTTGTGGAAGCCCCTTCCTGAGATGGCCGACCGGAACCTCAGTCTCACCGCTACCGTGCTGCGCGAGCGCTCGCGGCTGATGAATTTCATTCGCCGGCGTGTTCGCAACCAGATGGATGCGGAGGACATCCTACAGGAGGTTCTTTATGCCTTTGTCGAAGCGTTTCGCCTTCCGACTTCAGTCGAACACGCGAGCGCGTGGCTCTATCAGGTCGCGCGCAACCGCATCATCGACCGGTTTCGAAAACGCCGGGAAGAACTCTTGGGTGATGCGGACTGGAACTATGACGCGCAGGACACCCGGCTGGACCTGGCGCTACCGCCCGCGGACGCAGGCCCCGAGGCCGAATATGCGCGAGCCGCGCTGATGCAGGCCCTGCACGAGGCGCTCGACGAACTGCCCGAAGAACAGCGCGACGTGTTCATAGCCCATGAGATTGAGGGCAGGAGCTTCCGGGACCTGAGTCTTCAGGGAAGCATCAGCGTCAACACATTATTGGCCCGCAAGCGTTACGCGGTGATCTATCTGCGCTCCCGCCTGCGCGCCGCGTATGAAGAACTCGAGGATTGAAGGAGTAGGACATGAGACGTAAAGCATGGTTTTTCGGCAGGGCAGTGCTGTTTCTCGTCGCGGTGGCAGTGGCGGCCGGGGCGGTGATGGTGCTTTGGAACACGGTCGTCACCACCGCGCTCAGCGGCGCCCATGCGCTCGACTATGTGCACGCGCTGGGGCTCCTGGTCCTGTGCCGCCTGCTCTTCGGTGGATTTCGCGGACGTGGTTTCGGGAACCGGCGTGGGCAGTGGGAAAAATGGCAGGCGATGACTCCGGAGGAGCGTGAGGCTCTGAGTCAGCGATGGCAGGGATGCGGGCGCTCGCGGGGCCGAAATGAGCAGCCCTGAGTCACGCGCGCAATGCGCCCAGGAGCCCGGAAGAATTGCACCCATCGTTGATTTCACGAGGTGCGAGGGTAAGGGGGATTGCGTCCGAGTGTGTCCTGAAAGTGTCTTTGAACTGCGAAGAATAGATCCGGTCGATTACACGGGTCTGCCGCTGCTGAACAAGATCAAATTGCGCGTGCATGGGATGCAGGTTGCCTACACACCCAAGGTGGACGCCTGTCGCAGTTGCAGTCTGTGCGTCAGCGCCTGTCCCGAGCAGGCCATCACTTTGCGGCGCACCTGAATGCGGCGTGGCTCTGCCCCTCTCGGGGCGTCACCGAGTCGCGCTACCCCGTTGTATTGCAGGTAGGTCCCAAGCGCTGGCGTGGTAGGCCCCAATCCACGTATGCTCGCGGCTTCCTGGGGATAATTACATGAATCTGCTGGCCAGGATCAACTTGACACTGGTCGTCGTTTTCGCGGCCGGCACGCTCGCGAGCATCTATATCACCCGCAGCAGCCTCGAAACCAGCGCGCGCGGCGAAGCTTTGAACGATGCGGGCCTGATGCTCGATAGTGCGCTCGCCGTGCGCGCCTACACCGCCAACGAAGTTGCGCCGCTGCTTACCGAGCAGCTGAAGAGCGTCTTTCTGCCGCAAAGCGTGCCTTTCTATGCCGCGACGCAGAATTTCCTGAAGATGCGCGAGCAGCACCCCCTGTACCTGTACAAGGAGGCGACGCTGAACCCGACCAATCCCCGCGACCGGGCGGCGGATTGGGAGGCCGACATCATCCAGCGCTTTCGCAATGATCCCACCGCGCGCGAGATTCAAGGCGAGCGGGACAC
>DATHOA010000111.1:0-2177 GCA_035485475.1 Steroidobacteraceae bacterium
CGCGCGCCTTCCACCCCGCCGCTTACCGGACAGTCCAGGAATTCCACGCCAGCACTGCTGAGCCGTTGGGCGGCCGTGCGGGCCGTAGCGGCGGCCACGGTGGAACAGTCGATGACCAATTGCCCGGCACGCAGTGCGGGCTTCAATGCGTCGATGACGGCCAGGACATCGGAGTCCGCGGCGACGCACAGCACCAGGACGTCCGCATCGCGGGCCACATCCGCAGGCGTCGCCGCCGCGGTGCAATCCAATTCAAGGGCCAGCACCTGGGCCTTCGCCGCCGTGCGGTTCCACACCGCCGCGAGCAGGCCCGCCTTGTGGAGATTGCGGGCCATGCCACTGCCCATGGCGCCCAGACCCAGGAACCCGACGCGCATCGCGTTCAGCTGCCGGCGCAGGCTTCATCCATGGCCTGGCGAGTCTTGACGCGCTCGGCATCGGCCTCCGCATCGCTCATGTACTGCTTGGGCGCACTGGAATCCGTGTTGGGCTGGTAGATGCGGCGCGCGCGTAGCACCTTGTCGTACTGTTCCTTGAGCTGCTTGCATTGCTGGGCACGTATCGCATCCATATCCGCCTGCACCTGCTTGGCGGCGGCCTTGGTGGGGTCCGGACCGGTGTTGCTCGGGGCTGGCGTATCCGCCGGTGGCGCGGGCGAGTTGCGGGAGTGATCGCCCTTGATGAGCTCGGCGCCCGGCGACCATTGGTCGCTGTAATGCACCTGGCCCTGCGTATCGACGGTTTTGTAGACGTCCGCATGGGCCGTCGTGATGACCGCGGCAAGTGCTGCCAGGGTAATTGAAATACGGCGCATGAGTGGCCCTCCAGGCCCCCAGTGTAGCGCCGATCGTGGCGCGGCAAACCTTGAACTCCGTCACATTCGGCAGTGCCGGTTTGGCCCGAGCCCCAAAAACAAAACCCCGGTCTCACCTGTGGCGGGACCGGGGTTGAGTCAGTCGCGGTGTCCGATCCCGCGGCTAGCGCTCAAGGCTCAGTGGCCGTAGGCCTTCTCGCCGTGGCTGGAAAGGTCCAGTCCCTCGCGCTCTTCTTCTTCCGTCACGCGGATGCCCATGACGAACTTGAGCAGACCGAAGCCGATGAGCGCGACGACCGCCGTCCAGCAGGCCACGATCACGACCGCCTTGAGCTGGATCAGGAACTGCGCCCAGATACCGGGGTAGCCGACCTTGCCGGTCACCCAGTCCTGCACGCTGCCCGGGCCGCCGAGGCTGGGGGAGTTGAAGATGCCGGTGGTCAGGGCGCCAAACGTCCCGCCCAGGGCGTGAACACCGAACACATCCAGCGCATCGTCGGCGCGGATCATCTTCTTCAGACCCGTGACTCCCCAGAAGCACACCACACCGACACCCAGGCCGATGATGAAGGCGCCCGGGATACCGACGTTGCCGGCGGCCGGCGTGATGGCCACGAGGCCGGCGACGGCGCCGGAGGCCGCACCCAGCATCGAGGGCTTGCCCTTGACGATCCATTCAATGCCCATCCAGGACAGCACGGCGCAGGCCGTGGCCAGGTAGGTATTCATGAAGGCCAGAGCCGCGGAGCCGTTGGCTTCCAGCGCCGAGCCGGCGTTGAAGCCGAACCAGCCGAACCACAGCATGGATGCGCCGATCATGGTCATGGTCAGGCTATGCGGAGCCATGGACTCCTTGCCCAGGCCAATGCGCTTGCCCAGCAGGATTGCGCCAACGAGGCCCGCGACGCCTGAGTTGATATGCACGACGGTGCCGCCGGCGAAGTCCAGGGCGCCCATCTGCCAGATGTAGCCGGCGTGCGCGTTCATCGCATCGGCAACACCCGCCGAGGTGTACGCATCCGGGCCTTCCCAGAACCACACCATGTGCGCGACCGGCAGGTAGGCGAAGGTGAACCAGAACACCATGAACACGAGGGCCGCAGAGAACTTGATGCGCTCCACCAGCGAGCCGAGGATCAGGCAGCAGGTAATGGCGGCAAAGGTCGCCTGGAAGCCTACGTACACCAGCTCATTGAGCGGAACGCCCTTATCGAAGGTGGCGGCATTGCTGAAGCTGCCATCGACTGGATTGAACGTGCCGTTCAGGAATAGCCTACTCAGGCCGCCGATAAACGGATTCGGACCTTCGGTGAAGGCCAGCGAGTAGCCGTATATGCACCACAGCACGGTGATCAGGGAGAAG
>DATHOA010000112.1:0-8689 GCA_035485475.1 Steroidobacteraceae bacterium
GCACCAACAATGAGTTCGGCTTCGACTACCTGCGCGACAATCTCGCCTTTCGTCTCGAGGACCGGGTGCAGCGGACGCTGGCCTTCGCGGTGGTCGACGAAGTGGACTCCATCCTCATCGATGAGGCACGTACCCCGCTCATCATTTCCGGCCCCGCCGACGAGAGTACCGAACTCTATCTTGCCATCAACCAGCTCGTGCCCAAGCTCACCCGCCAGCAGGAAGAGGAGGGTCCCGGCGACTTCGCGGTGGACGAAAAGCAGAAGCAGGTCCACATCACCGAGGCGGGCCATGTCCGGGTCGAGGAACTGATGGCTCAGGCGGGGCTGCTGCGCGAAGGCGAGAGCCTCTACGATCCGGCCAATATCCGCCTCATGCACCACCTCAATGCCGCGTTGCGCGCGCATGCGCTGTACAAGCGCGACGTGGAGTACATCGTGCGCGGCGGCGAAGTCATCATTGTCGATGAGTTCACCGGGCGCACCATGCAGGGTCGGCGCTGGTCCGACGGACTGCACCAGGCGGTGGAGGCGAAGGAGGGCGTGCGCGTCCGCGAAGAGAACCAGACGGTTGCCTCGATCACCTTCCAGAACTACTTCCGCCTGTATCGCAAGCTGGCTGGCATGACCGGAACGGCCGATACGGAAGCGCCGGAGTTCCTGCAGATCTACAACCTGGAAGTGGTCGTCATCCCGACGCACAAGCCGATGATCCGCAAAGACATGCCGGACTTCGTGTACCTGACGCAGAAGGACAAGTTCGAAGCCATCATCGAGGACATCCAGGACTGCGTGAAGCGTGGCCAACCGGCATTGGTGGGCACGACATCGATCGAGACTTCCGAATTCCTGGCCGGGCTGCTGCAAAAATCCGCGATTCCACACCAGGTGCTGAACGCCAAGCAGCACGAGCGCGAGGCACTCATTGTCGAACAGGCCGGTGTCCCCGGGTCCGTGACCATTGCCACGAACATGGCGGGCCGCGGTACCGACATCGTGCTGGGTGGCAATCTGAACGCCGAGCTTGCGGCGCTGCCTCCCGAAACCGATGAGGCCACGCGCGACGGACTGCGCGCGGCCTGGCAATTGCGTCATGACGCGGCACTCGCGGCGGGTGGCCTGCACATCATCGGTACCGAGCGCCATGAGTCCCGACGCATTGACAATCAGCTGCGCGGCCGCTCCGGCCGACAGGGCGATCCGGGTTCGAGCCGCTTCTTCCTGTCGATGGAAGATAACCTGATGCGCATCTTCGGTGACCCGATGCGCACCAAGCGGCTGCTGCAGATGGCGGGCATGAAGGAAGGCGAGGTCATCGAAAGCGGCATGCTGACGCGCCAGATCGAGAAGGCGCAGCGCAAGGTCGAGTCACACAACTTCGATATCAGAAAGCAGCTGCTGCTGTTTGATGACGTCGCCAATGATCAGCGCAAGGTCGTCTACCAGCAGCGCACCGAAATCATGGGCACCGAGGATCTGTCGGCAGCCATCGCCGGCATCCGCGAGGAAGCCATCGGCACGCTGATGGACCAGTTCATGCCCAAGTCCGCGGCGCCCCAGGAATGGGATCTGCAGGGCCTGGCCGAGGCATTGGCCCGCGATTTCAGCGCGACCGTGGATCCGGCGGCCTGGCTGGCCGCAGAGCCGGAGCTCGAAGAGATGGCGCTGCGGCAACGCCTGGTGGAGGCGGTCGCCGCCTCCTATGAGGCCAAGGTCGCGCGCATCGGCGTTCCGATCATGCGTCACGTGGAAAAGGACGTGATGCTGAAGACGCTGGATCATCAGTGGCGTGACCATCTGGCCGCGATGGATTATCTGCGTCAGGGTATCCACCTGCGCGGTTATGCCCAGAAGGACTACCGCTTCGAGTACAAGCGCGAGGCCTTTGAACTGTTCGCAGCCATGCTTGACCGGGTGAAATTCGATACGGTGTCGGTGGTCTCGAAGCTCGAGATCCGTACCCAGGAAGAGGCGGATCGCGAAGAGGAAATGCGCCGCGAGCGGCTCATGCAGCAGCTGCAGACGCAGCATGCCGAAGCCCAATCCGCATTGTTTGCAGCTTCACCGGAGCCCGCCGCGCCCGCCGCGCCGTTCCCGGGCCTGCCGGGCGGGGCAATGCCCGCGGCCGCGGGGAGCGGCTTTGCTTCGGCCTTTGCGGACACCAGCGTGGATCCCAATGCGACCTTCATCCGTCAGGACCGCAAGGTGGGCCGCAACGAGCCTTGCCCGTGTGGCTCGGGCAAGAAGTTCAAGCACTGCCACGGCGCGCTGTCCGAGTAGCGTGAGCGCACCTGCCACGCTGCGGGTGGTGGCTGCCGCGCTGTGTGATGCACGCGGCCGCGTCCTGATCGCCCAGCGGCCCGCGGACAAGCACATGGGGGGTCACTGGGAGTTTCCGGGCGGCAAGGTGGGCGACCGGGAGAGCGAGCCGGAGGCGCTGATCCGCGAACTGCGCGAAGAGCTGGGGGTGGAGGCTCGTGGGCCGCAGTTCTGCCTGCGCCTGACCCATGCCTATCCGGATCGGACCGTGGAGCTGTCCTTCTGGATCGTACGGGATTTTGCCGGGGCGCCGCACGGCCTCGACGGTCAGCAGTTGCAATGGGTGCCGGCCGCCGATCTGGGCCGGCAGGATATTCTCGAAGCCGATCGTCCCTTTATCGAAGCCCTGCAGCGGCTGTTACAATGACTCAACACGTTCCGACACCGAGTAACCGCAATGGCCCAGCAACCTGAGCTCCCGGAAATCAAACTTGACGCCGCCAGCCTCTATCGCGAGGAGATCTTCACCGATCGGCGCGCGGGTACGCTGCGGCGCATGACGCCGGTGACCACGGATGGCTCCGTGGATACCACGCGTCCGGTACTGTTCTCCGGCCAGACCCAGTTGCTGACCCCCGGCGGTGTGCTGCCGCTGGGCTTTGATATCGAGGCGGCGACGCTGCAGGAGGCACTGGATCGCTTCCCCGATGCCGTCAAACTGGCCCTGGACGAAGCCATCGAGGAAGCCCGTGAAATGCGTCGCGAGCAGGCCTCGCGCATCGTCGTCCCGGATGCCGGCGGCATGGGTGCGGGCCCGGTGGGCGGCGGGAAAATCAAGTTCCCTTAGATCACTCCTCCGGGGTATCCGGCTCCAGCTGCGACTCAGAGCCCGGAATGGCGTGTTTTTCGCTCAGCCACGCCCCCAGATCAATGATCCGGCAGCGCTCGCTGCAAAACGGTCGAAACGGCGATTGATCAGACCATTCGATGCTGCGCCCGCAGGTCGGGCACTTCACTGTGGCTGGCATGGGGCGCCCTTAAGCGCAGATGGTCAAATTGAACGGCACATCCTCTTCGATCTGCGCGGCACGGGCATGCAGTCCGTTCCACTTCAGGAAGCGGACATTGCAACGATGCTGGCCGCCGCCGCTGATTTCCGGAAACAGACCGTCCTGCGCCGGCAGCGCGATGCGCAGCAGCTGCGCCGGCGCGTCACGGTCGAAACCGATCATGAACACACCGGCCTTGGCGATCTCGTCACGACTGCGGCCGGCCTGACGGGTCAGCCACAGCAACTCGGCGATCGCATCACACAGCGGGCGCAGCAGGCCCAGCCACTGACCAAAGGCGCGCATGCGCACCTCGGCGGGCTGACTGAGCCAGCAGAAGTATTCGGGCAGGTCGAACTCGCAGGTGCCACCGGGGATCGCGCTGCGCAGCTTGATGGAATTCAGGAACTCCGAGTCGCGGATGGGCTGCAGGAAGGCCGAGCCGGCGTCCATCAGCTCGGCGCGCAGGCGACCCAAGTTGGTGATAATCGTCTTCAGTCGCGCGGCGTCGACTCCCGGCCGCGACTGAAACTCGTTCAGGTGTGTGAGGTGGCGCTCGAGCTCCTTGAGCGCATCCGAGCGCATGTCACTGCGCGTCGTGATGGACAGGATGTCGAGCAGCCCGGACATGGCCGCGCGGGCGCTGGCTGCGGTCGCGATCTCGCTCTGGTACAGCGCCTGGTTGTACAGGAAGTCCAGGCGCATGAAAGTACGCATCCGTTCATTGAGCGGCTGCTCGAAAACGATCGTCCCCTCATTGGTCTCGAAGACCGGTGCTGCCAGCTGCTGTTGGGTCTCACTCATGCCGCTATTGTGCTTGACGCGGGGTCTCGCGCGCCAGAGTGCTGTAGCGGGTATGCAGGGTCTCGACCTGCTCGCGCACTCGCTCCAGGTCGCCCTCGTTCACAATCACATCATCGGCCGCCGCCAGCCGCGCCGCGCGGGAGGCCTGCGCGGCCAGCACCGCCCGCGCCTGGGCCAACGTCACGCCGTCGCGGACCTGTACCCGCCGCAGCTGCAGCTCCTCGGCGCAGTCCACCAGCAGCACCCGGTCAACGGTGGCGCCGAGGTCGTGCTCGACAAGCAGCGGAATGACCCATACCTGATAGGCACCGGCGGCGGCCTGCGCGCGGCGTTGCAGCTCCGCCATGATGGCCGGGTGCATCAAAGCCTCCAGAGCTGCGCGGTCTGCGGATTGTGCGAAGACCCGCTCGCGCAGGGCGCGCCGGTCAAGCTCTCCGGCGGACGTGAGCAGCTGCGCGCCAAAGTGGCCGATCACCCGTGCCAGCAAGGGTGTGCCCGGCAGGACGAGCTCGTGGGCGATCTGATCGGTATCGATGACCGGTACGCTCAAGGCCGCGAACAGCCCACTGACGGTGGACTTGCCGCTGGCGATACCACCGGTCAGACCGATATGCAGGGGGCGGCTCAAGAATGCAGACCGAACAGGCCGAGGTAGCCCTCGAGCAGGTCGGTGCCCCACATCAGCATGATCCAGCCCGAGGCCGCCAGGAACGGCCCGAAGGCGATCGGCACGCCGCGCCCCTTGCGCTTCAGAGTCAGGATCACGGTGCCCACCACGGCGCCCACGGCGGCTGCGCCCAATACTGTCGGCAGCAGCATGCGCCAGCCCAGGAACGCGCCGATGGCGCCGAGCAATTTGAAGTCGCCGTAGCCCATGCCCTCCTTGCCCGTGAGCAGCTTGAACAGGTGATAGATGCTCCACAGGCTCAGGTACCCGGCCATGGCGCCGACGATGCTGTCATGCAGGGTCACGGGCAGGGAACCGTGCGGATTGGTCTGCAGGAACGCGCTGCTGGCCACACCCAGCCACACCAGCGGCAGGGTCATCGAATCGGGGAGCAGCTGGGTGTCCACATCGATGAAGGTCAGCGCGATCAGGAACCAGGTCAGCACCAGCGCCGCCAGTGCCGCCGGCCCATAACCGAATTTCCAGGCGACCAGGGCGGACAGCACGCCGCTCAGGGCTTCGATCAGCGGATAGCGCACGCTGATGGGCGTGCGGCACTCGGCGCAGCGTCCGCGCAGGAACAGGTAGCTGATCACGGGGATGTTCTGCACCGCGCTGATCGGCGCCTGGCACTTCGGGCAGGCCGAGCGTGGCACCACCAGGTTGAAGCGCGGGCCGGGCGGCACCGCCGCAGCATCGGGGTTCGCGAGTTGCGCGCACTGCAGCCGCCACTCGCGCTCCAGCATCACCGGAACCCGGTAGATGACGACGTTCAGGAAGCTGCCCACCAGCAGCCCGAGCACCAGCACCGCGCTGATGAAGAAGGTCGGCGAGCCGGACAGCGCATCAAGCAGCACCATGTGCGATCAGGCTCCGCCGCGGGCGATCACACCACCGAACCGAGCTTGAAGATTGGCAGGTACATCGCGATCACGAGGCCGCCGACCAGCACGCCAAGCACCGCCATGATCAGCGGCTCGAGCAGGCTCGACATTGCATCCACGGCATTGTCGACCTCGGCTTCATAGAAGCTGGCCACCTTGCCGGCCATGGTGTCGAGCGAGCCGGATTCTTCACCGACCGCGATCATCTGCACGACCATGTTGGGGAAGATCCCGGTATTTTCCATGGCGCGCTGCAGGCGCTGCCCGGTGGAGACCTCATCGCGCATGCGCAGCACCGCGTTTTCGAACACGATATTGCCGCAGGCGCCGGCCACGGACTGCAGCGCTTCAACCAGCGGCACACCCGCTGAGAACATGGTGGCCAGGGTGCGCGCGTAGCGCGCGATCGCCGATTTGTTGAGGATGGGTCCGATGATCGGGAACTTCAGCAGGCCGCGGTCCAGTAATTCCTGCATCCGGCGCGAGCGCTTCTTGAAGTAGATGAATCCGTAGACGACGCCGAAGATCACCACGGCCAGGAAGATGCCCTTGGCCTGCACGAACCGCGACAGGTTGATGACCATCTGCGTGAAGGCCGGCAGGTCGGCACCGAAGCCCTTGAACAGACTTTCGAACTGCGGGATGACGAAGATCAGCAGGATGATCGTGACGATGACGGCCACGACCAGCACGGCGGTCGGGTAGAACAGGGCCTTCTTGACCTTGCTCTTCAGCGCCTCGGTCTTTTCCTTGTACGTGGCGATTTTGTCCAGCAGGCTTTCCAGCGCACCGGCGTGTTCACCGGCCTCCACCAGGTTGGTCGTCAGCTTGTCGAAGTACAGCGGATATCGGGCCAGCGCCTCGTGCAGCGTGGAGCCTGCTTCGATGTCGCTCTTGATGCCCAGAATGAGCTTCTGCGCGGCCGGCTTTTCGTGACCGGCGCCGACGATCTCCAGTCCCTGCACCAGCGGAATGCCCGCCGCCAGCATGGTGGCGAGCTGACGCATGAAGACGGAGATATCCTGGGGCTTGACCTTGCCGCCGGAGCGCAGGGCGCTGGATTGCTTGCGGATGCGCGACGCGGCAATGCCCTGGCGACGCAGGTCGGCGCGCAGCGCGGCCTCATCGGGCGCAATGCTCTTGCCTTTGACCTTGTTGCCCTTCTTGTCGCGGCCTTCCCAGGTGAACGGAAAGTCGCGCCGGATGCCTTTGACGGTCTGGGTGGTTGCTGCCGTGGCCATGCGTTAGTACCTGCAAGTCATTCGATGGTGACGCTGTTGATCTCTTCGAGACTGGTCAGTCCGCTCTTGACCTTCTCGAGGCCCGAACGGCGCAGATCCCAAAAACCTTCCTTGTTGGACTGGTCGGATATATCGACGGCGCTGCCGCCGGCCAGAATGAGGCGGGCGATGGTGTCGGTCACCGGCATGACCTGGTAGATGCCCACCCGGCCCTTGTAGCCGTCCGTGCAGTTGCCGCAGCCCTTGGGAGCGAAGATGCGTATTCCGTTCTCGATGTCCGCGGCCTGGAAGCCTTCCTTCACCAGCGCCTCGCGCGGCACATCCATGGGTGCCTTGCAGTGCGAACACAGGCGGCGGGCGAGCCGCTGGGCAATGATCAGGCTCACGGAGGTCGCGATGGCGTAGGGCTTCACACCCATGTCGATGAGACGCGTCAGAGTCTGCGGCGCATCGTTGGTATGCAGCGTGGACAGCACCAGATGTCCGGTCTGCGCGGCCTTGATGGCGATTTCCGCCGTCTCCAGGTCGCGGATTTCGCCGACCATGATGACATCGGGGTCCTGGCGCAGGAACGCGCGCATCGCGGCGGCAAAGGTCAGTCCCACCTTGGGATTGACGTTGACCTGGTTGACGCCCGGGAGATTGATTTCCGAAGGATCTTCGGCCGTGGAGATATTGGTGTCTTCGCGGTTGAGAATATGCAGGCCCGTGTACAGCGAGACGGTCTTGCCGCTGCCGGTGGGTCCGGTCACGAGAATCATGCCCTGGGGTTTCGCCAGGTACTTCAGGTACAGATCCTTCTGCCGCGGCTCGTATCCGAGCGCGTCGATACCGAGCTGCGCCTGGGAAGGATCCAGGATACGCATCACGATCTTCTCCCCGTACAGAGTCGGGCAGGAGCTGACGCGGAAGTCGATGGCGCGGTTCTTCGAGAGACGCATCTTGATGCGACCGTCCTGGGGGACGCGCCGTTCGGCGATGTCGAGGCGTGACATGACCTTCAGGCGTGCCGCGAGCTTGCCGGCGAGCTGCACCGGCGGCTGCGCGATTTCCTTTAAAATGCCGTCCATGCGGAAACGGACGCGGTAGGTCTTCTCGTAGGGTTCGAAATGGATGTCGGATGCCCCGCGGCGAATGGCATCCAGCATGAGTTTGTTGACGAAGCGCACGATCGGCGCGTCTTCGACGTCATCGCGGGTGACCTTGTCATCCGGTCCCTCATCACCGCCGGTGACTTCCAGCGAGTCGAGGTCCATGCCCTCTTCGTCACTGAAGGCGGGCATCTGGTTGTCGGCCTGCTCGACGGCCTTGTCGACCGCCTTCTGCAGCTTGTCGTCCTCGACGACGACCGCCTCCACACCCATGCCGGTCTGAAACTTGATCTCATCAATGGCATGCAGGTTGGTGGGATCTGCCACGGCCAGGAACAGTCGCTTGCCGCGCCTGAACACCGGCAGCACCCGGTGCTTGATCAGCAGCTTTTCGCTGACCAGGCGCACGGTCTCCGGATCGAGGTTGCTGGCATCCAGGTCGAACAGCGGTACGCCGAATTCGCTGGAGGCGGCGATGGCGATGTCGCGGGCATTGGCGGCACCGATTCGCACCAGGTGCGTGACGATGCTGCTGCCGTCCTTGGTGGCGGCCACAGCCTCCATCATGGCTGCCTCTTCGACAACACCATCCTGGACCAGGCGTTGCGGCAGACCGCCGAGCGCTGATCGGGGCGTGGATGCTAGGGAGGCGTTCTCATTCATGGACTTACGCTAATCAACCTTGGGCGCCTTGG
>DATHOA010000113.1:0-6627 GCA_035485475.1 Steroidobacteraceae bacterium
CCGCCGTCACTGCGCACCCAAATCGCCGATGCGGTGTTGACGCAAGCGAAGGCCTTACGCGCCTGGAGCAGGCTGCTAGGCGCGCTGGCGCGTGGGACTGTACAACTTCCGCCCAAGCTCGTGCGGCATTTTCGTGAGCACAAGGCCGTCAGTTCGCCTGCCCCACGGGTTTCCAACCGCCGCTTCGCGGACCTTGCCGCCCCCGGCGACATCCTGCTGATGCTCGCCGCCACGTGGTCGCATCCGGATTACGCAGGTCTCATCAACCGCCGATGCAAGGCCAATGGTTTGCAATTCGCATTGTTGCTCTACGATTTGATCGCGGTGCGGCGTCCCGAATGGTGCGACCACGTGCTCGCGCGACTCTTCCGAAATTGGATCGACACTGTGCTGCCGTTGTGTGACCAGGTGTTCGCCATCTCGCACGCCACCGCGTCGGATGTGGAAGCGTACGCACGCGAACGGAGGATTTCGCTGCCGAGCGCTGTCGTAACGTTGCCGATCGGCAGCACAGCATGGCAGCCGGCCCAGAGTCGCAGCGACCGCCTGCCGGCACCGGGCAGCTACGCGCTGATCGTGTCGACCATCGAGGTCCGCAAGAACCACCTGCTGCTGTTCCGTGTCTGGCGGCGTTTGCTGGAGAAGATGCCCCGGGATCGCGTTCCGACGCTGGTATTCGCCGGCCGGGTCGGGTGGCTGGTTGCCGATCTGATGCAACAGATTGCCAATTCTGAGAACCTCGGCGGGAAGCTGTTGCTCGTCGACAGTCCGTCCGATTCCGAGCTTGCCGCACTGTACCATGGCTGTCTGTTCACACTGTTCCCATCCTTCTTTGAAGGGTGGGGGCTGCCGGTGACCGAGAGCCTGGCGTTCGGCAAGCCATGCATCATCTCCAACCGCACGTCATTGCCAGAAGCTGGGGGAAAGCTGGCGCGCAGCTTCGATCCCGACAATCTGCATGACGCGTACGCGGTGATCCGAGAGGTGATCGAGGACCGCGATGGGTTGGCGCGGTGGGAGGCTAAGGTGCGACGCGAGTTCAGACCGGTGTCCTGGTCAGCGACGGTCGACGCGTTGTTGGTCGGCCTCGATCACCCATTGGCGGAACCCTCGACCGTGACCGCAGCCCGGGCAGTGTCGCATGCCATGGCATCCCGCGGCTCGCCGGCGACCGCGGAATAGCCCGGTACATTCCAGTGGGTGACCGGATCGCATTCGCGCGCGGCACCGCATGCAGCGCGTGGCGGCGGACGAGGGGTACGACGTTAGGGTTTGGCTGATCTGCCCGTCAGCCGGGATTGGCCGGCGGCTCTTTTGCCATGCGGGCCCGACGCCGTCGCGGAGCTTCAGCGCAGCGGGATCGAACATGGCGCGTCATATGCGACGGATCATTGAGCGTGTCTTGCAACGACTGCCGGTCTCGCGCGCAGTCTACGGGCAGTGTGACCGGCTCCAGCAGGAAATCGAGGAGCTTCGTAAGCGTCCGGCCTTCGGCGTGTAGCGGCGCGTCCGAGGCCCGGCGATCCTGCTGATCGCTGGAGCCTCTTTCTGGACTCCAGAAGGAGGCAGTTTTGGCTGAGGTAGACATCCTGGGGCCATCGGATCGGCGGCGTACCTGGAGTGCGCAGGAGAAGGCCGCGCTGTTGGCCGAGATCGATGCCAAAGGCGGCAAGGTGCGGCTGGTGGCGCGGCGACACCAGGTATCGGAGAGCCTGCTCTACAATTGGCGGTCGGCGCGCAAGGCTGCGGCGGTGGCGTTAGGTGCACCGGAGAACGTCGAGTTCCTGCCGGTCGGCGTCGTCGACGGTCCCGGACCTGGCAGCCCGCCGATGCTGTCCCCGCCGTGTCCCGAGCTTGCGCCGCTGCAGCCTCTGACCGCTGAAGGCAAAGCCGGGTCGATTGAGATCACGCTGCCGAACGGCACCCGGATCAGCGTCGATGCTTCCGTCAATGAGAAAGCCTTGTCGCGGGTGCTGCGTGCCATGAAGAGGCTGGCGTGATCAGCCTGGCGCCCGGGACGAAAGTCTTTCTGGCTTGCCGCCCGGTCGATTTGCGCAACGGATTTGACGGCCTTGCCGCGAAGGCCCAGCAGGTGATCGGTGCCGATCCGTTCAGTGGGCACCTTTTCATCTTCCGTGGCAAACGCGGCGACTATTTCAAAGGCCTCTATTGGGATGGTAGCGGAATGTGGCTGATCGCCAAGCGACTTGAGAAGGGGCGCTTCGTCTGGCCGCCGATTGTAGATGGCTCGTTGACGCTCACGCCGGCGCAATTCTCGGTGCTAATCGAGGCGATGGACTGGCGACGAACGATAGCACCACCGCTACCTATCCAACCAATGCTGGTCTGACGCATCACCGATTCCTCATTGGTTCTGGTTCGGCGAGGGTGACCTTGATAGATTCGGGCATGTCGCTCGCCACGGCCGAACTGCCCGCCGATCCCGTCGCCCTGCGCGCCTTCGCGCTGGCGTGCCAAGGTGAGCTGAAGGCTGCGCAGACCGCGGTGCAACTCAAGGCGCTGGAGATTGAAAAACTGCGCTTTCAGATCGCCAAGCTGCGCCGCATGCAGTTTGGCCGGTCCTCGGAGCGGATCACCCGACAGATCGAGCAACTGGAGTTGCAGCTGGAGGAGCTGGAGACCAGCGAGGCCGAGGATATCGCCCGCACCGAGGCCAGCGAGCCCGAGGCGCCGGTCCCGGCGCGCGCAAAGCCAAAGCGCAAACCGCTCCCCGATCACCTGCCGCGGCAGGAGGTGCTGCATCAGCCCGCCGGTGATGCGGCCTGCATCTGCTCAGCCTGTGGCGGCGGAATGGGCAAGCTGGGCGAAGACGTGACCGAGGTGCTGGACTACGTGCCGGGGCATTTTCAGGTGATCCGCCACGTGCGTCCAAAATATGCCTGCCACGCTTGCGATGCGATCACCCAGGCACCCGCCCCGGCCATGCCAACGCCGCGCGGCCGCGCCACGCCCGCGATGCTGGCGCACCTCCTGGTGTCGAAATACTGCGATCACTTGCCGCTGTATCGACAGTGCGAGATGTATGCTCGGCAAGGCCTGGAACTGGATCGTTCCACCTTGTGCGACTGGGTCGGCCAGGCAGCCTGGCTGCTGGACCCAATTGTGGCCGCCATCCGTGCGCACGTGTTTGCCGCTGAGAAGATCCATGGCGACGACACGACAGTCCCGGTGCTGGAGCCAGGCTTGGGCCGGACCAAGACCGGGCGGCTCTGGGCCTACGTGCGCGACGATCGGCGCTTTTGCGGCGAGGCCCCACCAGCCGCTGCCTACTTCTACAGTCCAGATCGCACAGCCGCACACCCGGCCGCGCACATGGCTACCTTCACCGGCCTGCTCCACGCGGATGGGTATTCTGGGTTCCAAAGGCTATATGGCCCTGCACATACGAAGCCCGGGCCGATCACCGAAGTCGCATGCTGGGCACACACACGTCGTGGATTCTTTGACGAGTGGGAGCACCGCAAATCCCCAACGGCCAGGCAGGCTCTGGACCGGATAGCGGCGATCTATGCCGTCGAAGCACGCGCCGCCTTCGCCCCGCCGCCTGAGCGTGTGGAACTGCGCCGCGAGACCGCACCGCTGCTTGACGCCTTCTTTGGCTGGGCTGAGACCACGGCTGCGAAG
Organism: Steroidobacteraceae bacterium; assembly: GCA_035485475.1. GTDB lineage: Bacteria > Pseudomonadota > Gammaproteobacteria > Steroidobacterales > Steroidobacteraceae > DAIDKA01. The sequence goes on from DATHOA010000113.1 coordinate 3,646, forward strand.
CTGTCGGCAAAGTCAAACCTGGCCGAGGCGTTCCGCTACGCAATCAATCGACGGGAGGCTCTGTCGAGGTTCGTTACCGACGGACGGCTTGAGGTCGATAACAACATTGCCGAGAACGCGATGCGCTGCATTGCCCTTGGGCGGAAGAATTACCTCTTCGCGGGCTCTGACACCGGTGGCGACAGAGCCGCCGCCATATACACGATCGTGCAGACAGCGAAGATGAACGACCTTAACCCCGAGGCGTATCTCCGCGACACGCTGGCCCGGGTCGCCGAGGGACATCCGATCAACCGCATCGATGAGCTGATGCCATGGCCGACCGGCATTGCAGCGGCAGAGGCATCGCAGGTGGTAGGGTGAAGCCTTCGATCCCGATGCCTTTGCCTGACGCTGACCTGGTCGACGTTTGGAAGCCGCCTGCAAGCATGGACAATGCTCGTGACCACCTCTGCGGTATCGTCGAAGGCCCTCACTCAATCGCAGCTACACGGTCCAGGCCAAACGCTTACGCTTTACTCTGGCATAAATTACCTTCAGTCGACACACAGGACGCGCTGGTCTGCGTTCGGTCCAAGCGATATCCACACTCATTTGATCGTGTGGACGGCTCCTCCTCATTGTTGCGCAGGCGCGCATGCCGCGTCGGCTCGCAGCTCATCCCTCACCGCGGAACGATACGTGCGGCGACCCGCCGCGCCGTCTCCCTCACTGATACCAGATAGTGCGTCTCCAGCGCCGCCTCATCGAACGCGCTCGCGGGGCAGGAGATGTCGATGGCCGCAACCAGATCCCCGCCGCTGTTGTAGACGGGGGCCGCGATCGAAATGCCACCTGGCTCCACGCTACCGCGGCTGACCACGTACCCATCCGCGGCGGATCGCGCCACCTTTGCCGCCAATGCCTCGAGCGTGATCGGCGTCTGCTCTGTCAACGGCACCAATCGCACGCCGGCGTAAAGTTCGAACAGCTGCTTGCGCGAAACCTGCGCGAGCAGGATTTGCCCCATCGGAGTGGCATGCGCCGGAAACCGCGCACCAGCACTGACGTTGCTGACGAACCCGGCGGTTCCCGGAACATGCAGCAGGTAGACGATCTCTCGGTCCGATCTTATCGCGAGATGCGAGGAGAGACACACCCGCTCGCTCAGCAGTTCAAGCTCCCGACGTGCCACCTGCACAAGATCCTGTCCGGTCAGGTACTGATAGCCAAGCCGCAGCACTCCCGGACCGAGCGAAAAACTGCGTCGGCCACCGTCGGACTCGATCAGGCCTTTGTGCTGCAATGTTTGGATCAGCCGGAAGACCGAGGATCGAGGCAGCTCCAGCGTCTCCGCCAGTTGCACTGCCGACATGGGGCGTTTCTCGCGTGCCAGGGCTTCCAGCAGATCAATGCCGCGCGCGAGTCCAGGAACGATATAGGCGTTCGGGCTGTCCTCGATCGTCTCGGTCATGCCGGCACCTTGGTCATCGTTCCGTGATCGATCTAGCTACGCACTGACAAACCCAGCTCCGTCATGCTGCGCCGGATTTTATCGACCTGCTCCGCGGGCAGCGCCAGCACGGGATCGCGCGGTACGCCTGCCGGCTGGCCCAGCAGGGTCAGCGCCGCCTTGAGGGCCGACGGCCAGGTGCCGGTGCCCATCAGCATCTGGTACAACACGGTCAGCTTGTAGTGCAGTGCCGCCTGCTCCGCGCCGGGGGCCTGCGTGCCCAGCGCGGTGATGCGTCCGGCTTCGCGCCCCAGCAGCTCCGGCCCGGTGGCGATGAAGCCTGCGGCACCAAGCGCCAGGCCGGGGAAAATATAGTGACAAGGGCCGACCATGATCGCCAGCCGGTCGCGGAAGCGTTGCAGCAAATGGGTGTGGTGGAAGAAGTCGCGATTGGACTCCTTGATGCCGATGATCGGCGCCACACCCAGCAGCGCGTCGAGATCGTCCAGCGACAAGTCGATCCCGGTACGGCGTGGTGAGTTATAGGCAACAATCGGCAGTGGAACGGCTTTTGCCACCGCTTCGAACCGGCGTAGCAGCTCGTCACGCGTGGCTTTCAGCACGTAGGTCTGTGGCAGCATCAGCAATCCGTCGGCGCCAGCCTCGGCGGCGGCCTGGGCATAGCGCACGGATTGCGCGGCAGCCGGAGCACTGCAGCCCGTCATCACCGGCACCCGTCCGGCGGCCCGCTCCACCGCAAGGCGCGTCAGGCGCGCCCGCTCCGTGACATCGAGCGCCCAGCTCTCGCCGTTATCGCCGGCGACACAGATCCCATCGGCACCGATATTGATCAGCCAGCCGACAAGGTCGGAGAATGCGTCCTCCATGATCTCCCCGCTCGCGGCGAACGGGGTCACGATGGCGGGGACGAAACCCTTCAGATTGCTCCGGTCGAGTGCGGCCATGACGTCGGTCACTCCGATGCTGTGGGGTTGGACGGCGGCTTGGCGCGCCGTGACGCAAGGTCGTTGCGGACCTGCGTCCGGACGACAACGGTGATAAGGTTTGGGCCGCCAAGTCGGTCCATCGGATCACCCCAGGGGCAAGTCGCCATGTGCTATCCGTGTTCAGTTTACGGTCTGCCGGTCCATATTTCAACCCGTACCCCGAGCCCTCCGGTGCAGGTGCACGCGCTTTATCCCCACCAGGGCGGATTCCGTTTGACGAGCGGCACCATAGTCTGTCTCATATTCGGACGGTAAGTTCGTGGGTGGATCATAGTAGCGGACCGCGTCGGCGGCCGCACCGGGGAGGTTGACCATGGTGGAATTCGTGGATGCGCGGCGGACCGGTGCGTTGCTGTCCCGGCGTGCGATGCTGGCCGGCACGGGAGCTCTCGCGACAGCCGCGCGCGCGGCCGCGCAAGCCAAGACGACGTTGCGTTTCTGGACCAGCCAGGGTGCGCCACCACAGATGGCCGCCTGGAAGGCGATCTTCGGACGCTTTGAGCAGGCCAACCCGCAATACTCCGTCGCCATCGAACTTTATTC
>DATHOA010000114.1:0-7380 GCA_035485475.1 Steroidobacteraceae bacterium
ATCCTCATGAAAGTACGTCCATCCGTCAAAAAGATCTGCAAGAACTGCAAGATCGTGCGCCGTCGGCGCGTGGTCTACGTAATTTGCAGCGACCAGCGCCACAAGCAGAGACAGGGTTGAACTTATGGCTCGCATAGCCGGCATCAATATTCCGATGAACAAGCACGTGTGGGTGGGCTTGCAGCACATCTACGGTGTGGGCCGCACCCGTGCGGTCGAGGTCTGCGTGGCTGCCGGGGTCGACCCGCACACGCGCGTCAAGGACCTGACCGAGCCGGAGGTGAACGGCCTGCGCTCGCAGATCGCGAAGTTCGCGGTCGAGGGCGACCTGCGCCGCGAAGTGTCAATGAACATCAAGCGCCTGATGGACCTGGGTTCGTACCGGGGCATCCGTCACCGTCGCGGACTTCCGGTCCGTGGCCAGCGCACCAAGACCAATGCGCGTACACGCAAGGGCCCGCGCAAGCAGGCCGTCAAGCTGAACGCACCGCCGGGCAAGGCGTAACGAGGCAACAAGATAATGGCCGATCAGAAACAACCGCAGGGCAATGCGAACAACGCCCAGTCCGGCGGTCCGAAGAAGCCGAAGAAGGCGCGCAAGAATGTGCTCGACGGGATCGCGCACGTGCACGCCAGCTTCAACAACACCATCATCACGATCACCGATCGTCAGGGCAATACGCTGTCCTGGGCGACCTCCGGTGGTTGCGGATTCCGCGGCTCGCGCAAGAGCACGCCGTTCGCCGCGCAGGTCGCCGCGGAGAAGGCCGGAGTTGCCGCGCAGGAGCATGGCCTGAAGAACGTGGAAGTGCGCGTGGGAGGTCCCGGCCCCGGTCGCGAGTCGGCCGTGCGCGCGCTGAACACCTGCGGTTTGAAGATCACCAGTATTTCGGACGTGACGCCCATTCCGCACAACGGCTGCCGTCCCCCCAAGAAGCGCCGGGTCTAGGCCTTAAGGAACAAAGTATATGGCGCGTTACACCGGTCCCACGTGCAAGCTCGCTCGTCGCGAAGGCACGGATCTATTCCTGAAGAGTGGCGCGAAGCCGCTCGAGAGTAAGTGCAAGTTCCAGGTGCCCCCGGGCGGCATCAAGGGCGAGCGCCGCCAGCGCCTGTCCGACTACGGCACGCAGCTGCGCGAAAAGCAGAAGCTGCGCCGCATGTACGGGGTGCTCGAGCGCCAGTTCAGCAACTACTACGAAGAGGCTGCGCGCCGCAGCGGCGCCACGGGTGAGAACCTGCTGAAGCTGCTGGAGTGCCGCCTGGACAACGTGGTGTATCGCATGGGCTTCGCCGTGACCCGCGCCGAAGCGCGCCAGCTGGTCAGCCACAAGGCCATCCTGGTAAACGAGCAGGTCGTCACCATTGCCTCCTACCAGGTGCGCGCCGGGGATGTGATCACGGTGCGCGAGAAGTCGCGCAAGCAGCTGCGTATCGCCAACGCGCTCACCATGGCCCAGCAGGTCGGCCTGCCGGAGTGGGTCGAAGTGGACGACAAGACCTTCAAGGGCGTGTTCCGCACCGTCCCGGCGCGGGATGAGATCCTGCCCGACATCAACGAGAACCTCGTCGTCGAGTTGTACTCGAAGTAATTCAAAGCAGCCTGCGGATTTGTTCCGCAGGGGTCGGACGGTAGTGATTATTGACCGTCCGATTTGGTGTTTTCTGCGGCCGGTCAACCCGGCAAGGTGAGTAGCTATGCAGGGATCAGTTGGAGAGTTCTTAAAGCCGCGTGTGGTCAAGGTGCAGCCCGTTGCGCCGCGCCAGGCGCGCGTGGTCATCGAGCCGTTCGAGCGGGGCTTCGGCCACACGCTCGGTAACGCGCTGCGCCGCGTGTTGCTGTCATCCATGCCCGGCAGTGCCATCACGGAAGTCGAAATCGACGGCGTGTTGCACGAGTACACCAGCATCGAGGGTGTACAGGAAGACGTGGTCGACATCCTGTTGAATCTGAAACTGGTCGCGCTGCGCATGCACACGCGTGACAGTGCCGAACTGCGCCTGCACAAGAAGGGCCCGGGCCCGGTGACGGCCGGCGACATCCAGCTGGACCATGACGTCGAAGTCGTCAATCCGGACCTGGTGATCGCGAACCTCACCAAGGCGGGCGAACTGTCCATGACCCTGCGCGTCGAGCGCGGCCGCGGCTACCGCCCGGCGGCCCAGCGCGCGGCGTTCGAAGAGCAGACCCGGCCCATCGGCCGCCTGCAGCTGGATGCCTCGTTCTCCCCCATCCGCCGGGTCACCTATTCGGTGGATGCGGCGCGCGTCGAGCAGCGCACGGACCTGGACAAGCTCGTCATCGACATCGAGACCAACGGCACCATCGATGCCGAGGAAGCCATCCGGCGCGCCGGCGGCATCCTCAAGGATCAGCTGTCGGTGTTCGTGGACCTGCAGGGTGAGGAGGAAGCCGCCACCAAGGTTTCCGAGATGCAGTTCGATCCGATCCTGCTGCGTCCCGTCGATGAGCTGGAGCTCACCGTCCGCAGTGCCAACTGCCTGAAGGCGGAGAACATCCACTACATCGGCGATCTGGTGCAGCGCACCGAGGTCGAGTTGCTGCGTACCCCGAACCTGGGCAAGAAGTCCCTGACTGAAATCAAGGAAGTCCTGCAGAGCCATGGCCTGATGCTGGGCATGCGCCTGGATGGCTGGCCACCGGCGGGATTGAAGCATGACGAGGAGCGGGACAGCATCTGATTGATGCACCCGATTGAGGATTAAGATATGCGTCACCGACTAAGCGGTCGCCAGCTCTCACGCAATGCCCCGCATCGCCACGCGATGCTGCGCAACATGAGCGTGTCGCTGCTGCGTCACGAGACCATCCGTACGACCCTGCCGAAGGCCAAGGAACTGCGGCGCGTCGTCGAGCCGCTGATCACCCTGGCCAAGTCCGACAGTGAGGCTCATCGGCGGCTCGCCTTTGCGCGCCTGCGCGACACGGCCGTGGTCGAGAAGCTGTTTGACGATCTCGGACCGCGCTTCAAGGCGCGTGCCGGCGGCTACACGCGCATCCTGCGCATGGTGCCCCGCGCCGGCGACAACGCGCCGATGGCGTTGATGCAGCTGGTCGACAAGGCCGCCGCCGTGGTCGCCGGCGAGAAGCCGGCCGCGGCCAAGCCTGCCCGCAAGAAGAAGGTGGCCGCTCCCGCGAGCGAAGCGGCGGCCCCGGCCGCCGAGGCCAAGCCGCGCCGCCGCAAGAAGGCGGCTGCCTGAGCTCAACTTACGCAAACTTAATTGTTTGAGTGAAGACCCCGCCACCTGAGCGGGGTTTTTACTTTTTACCCCTCATAATCGGCGCTGCCGTTTTTGCATCACGGCAATAAGGAGTCGCCATGAGCTTGGGATCAGAATTCAAAGAATTTGCGATGAAGGGCAACGTCATCGACCTGGCAGTCGGTGTCGTGATCGGCGCCGCGTTCGGCAAGATCGTCGCCTCGTTGGTCGCGGACCTCATCATGCCGCCCATCGGGCTGCTCGTCGGGGGTATCAATTTCAGCGACCTGGCCGTGAAGCTGGGCGTGGATCCCAGCAACAAGCCGGTACTGCTCCGCTACGGCAATTTCGGCCAGACCATCCTGGAGTTCCTGATCATCGCCTTCGTGATCTTCATGATGGTCAAGGCGATCAATACGCTCAAGCGCCCGCCGCCGCCGGCTGCCCCCGCAGCGCCGGCGCCGAGCCGCGAAGAGGTGCTGTTGACCGAGATCCGCGACCTGCTCGCCAAGCGCTGATTACACGGCGGCGAAAGCGTCCCGCGTCAGGTTCTCGCAGCCTGCCGCGGTGACCGCCAGGTCGTCCTCGATGCGGATGCCACCGAAGCGGCGCAACTGTTCGACCTGCGGCCAGTTGATGTGGCTGCCGCGTGCGTCCGCGCGCGCCTGGCTCAACAGTTGATCAATGAAGTACAGCCCAGGCTCCATCGTGACGACAAAGCCCGCTTCCAGGCGGCGTGTCAGGCGCAGGTAAGGGTGACCGTCGGGGCGCGCAATCTCCCCGCCCGCGGGGCTGCGCTGCAGTCCGCCCACATCATGTACCTGCAGTCCCAGCAGGTGACCGATGCCGTGGGGCATGAAGACACCGGACAACCCGCTGGCGACGGCGGCGTCGGCCTCGCAGTCAATAATGCCCGCTTCGTGCAGCACCGCCGCCACCGCCCGATGTGCCGCCAGATGGATGGCGGCCCACTCGACACCCGCATGCACCTGTGCGCACAGCCCCTGCTGCGCCCGCTCCATGGCCGCGAGCAGGGCCGCGAAGTCGCCACTGGCGCCGGCATTGCTGCCCGCGACGGTGGTTCGGGTGATGTCCGAGGCATAGCCATGCCATTGCGCGCCGGCGTCTATCAACAAAGAGTGGTGCGTTGCGGGAGGCTCGCGGCGCAGGTTTTGATAGTGCAACACGCTGCCCGCTTCATTGATGGCGACGATCGCGTTGTAGGGCAATTCCTGCTCGCGTAGGCCGACGGCCGACACGAAGGCCTGATGGATGGCGTATTCGCTGGCACCAGCCGCAAAGGCTGCGGTGGCCGCGATATGGCCCCGCGCGCCCAGGCGGTTCGCCCGCCGCAGCATCGACAGTTCATAGGGAGTTTTCACGGCGCGCGTGAAATCCAGGGCCAACAGCAGCTTTTCCGGATTTTGGGCCGCAAGGCCCCAGGCCGCGATTTGCGCGTCGAATTCACCGATCAGCGCGACCCGGGACAGATCCTGCGGCAGTGCGGCGCGTGCGCCGGCGAGGCTGGGCACCAGCAGTATTTCGAAATATCGGGTCCACTCGCCCAGCGGCTTGCGGGCCTGCTCATACCAGAAATCCGGCGGTGCACAGATCAGCAGTTTGGGCGTGGTGCCCGGTTTAACGTAGACGAAACACTCCGGCGCGGGGGGCAGCGGACCCCATATTGAATACCAGGCCTGGGGCCTGAACGGATAGCTCTGATCATCACGAAATGCCGGTAAAAGCAGGCCCGAATGCACCAGGGCCGCCTCGAGCGAGGCCGCCTGGAGGGCCACGCTGAAGCGCTCCTGCAGGCTCTCCAGGTGTTGCTCGTATTCTGACAGTCTGTCGGTCATTGCCTCGGTCATTGCCTCATCCACACGGGTTGTCACGGCCACTCATTACGATATGCTCCATTGTAGTCGTAGCATCGCCGCAGGTCGTGGTGGTGGCTGTGACGGGTGCGCGCAGGCCGGCTCAAGCGCTGTTTTGGCGTAGGACCCGGTGAGCATTCATGACGGGGCGTTCACGAATGTTTAAAAACCGGCTGTAACTCTATAGAATTCTGCGCCGCAGTCTGAAATCGCCAGACTAACCGTTAGTTTTAAATTTGGTCTCTCACCGTTTGCTTTCTTTTTCGGGGTACAGCTCAATGAAGACAAAACTCGCTCTCAGCGCTCTCGTTGCCGCGCTCGCGCTGGTCGCCTGCGCCAAGACGGACACGACAGCTACGCCGGCTGCCACTGATTCGGCTCCCGCCGCTTCCGCTCCGGATGCAGCTCCGGCGCCTGCTGCTACGGACTCGTCGGCGACCGCCGCTCCGTCCTCGGCGCCAGCTTCCAGCTCGCCGTAAAGTAACTTTCGAAGTTACTGATTCGAGTCCGACCGTGGGCTCGCAAATGGCCCGGACCGGCGCGCGAGCACGGCTCCGGGCTTTTTGTTGAAGGAATGGACTGTGACCATCAGTCTGCGAGACGCCCGCAGTTCGCGGGAAGACCGCTCCTGGATCGCGAAGGTGTTCCGGGACTATATCGATGACCTCGATCCGCTGAGCACGGGGATCTTCCCGGTGCTGGGCGAGGTGGGTCATCGCGAGCCCGACCAGGTGGCCCGCTGGTTTGGTGATCCGAACGCCTTTCCCCTGGTCATTGCGCAATCGCAACTGCCGGTGGGCTTTGCGATGGTGGCACGCGGTTCCGGTGCCACGGCGGACTATCGCATGGGTGAATTCTTCATCGATCGCGCGCACCGTGGCCTGGGCTTGGGTCGGGGTGCCGTGCAGCTGATCCTGGACCGCTTCGCGGGTCGCTGGGAAATCACCGAATATCAGCGCAACCCGATTGCCGTGAAGTTCTGGCGGCGGGTCGTGACCGCCTATACCGGCGGCCGTTTCCAGGAGCGCATCTTCAATGGCGAGGTGCGCCAGAGCTTCGAGTCGGGGCCGCGGCGGCGTTAGACCCGCAGCTGCCGCAGCCCTTCAGGGCCTGCATCTGCAGCGATGCCTTCAACTTCCCCGGCCAGCCCACATGCGCCCGCTGCGCCATCGGCAGCAGCAGTTCCAACAACCACAGCCGCTGCCGCACTCCCAGCAGTCGCCACAGGCTGTAGATCGCACTGGTGGCGACCAGCGCCGCGACTACGGTCCATTGCGCGATAAGCATTCAGCCCAGCCCCGCGGCCAGCGCCACGCGATAGGTCACGAATGAGGTCAGGTACGCCAATGCGAACTGGTAAGCGGCCATCAGCGCAGGATAGCGCCAACTGTTGGTTTCGCGGCGCACCACGGCCAGCGTCGAGAGGCACTGCGGGGCGAATATGTACCAGGCCAGCAGCGACAGCCCCGTAGCCACCGTCCAGCCCCGGGCGAGGATGGGCTGCAGGGCGCCGGCCACATCCTGGCTGGCGGCCGACATCGCATACACCGTGCCCAGTGCGCCGACCGCGACCTCGCGGGCCGCGAGGCCCGGAACCAGCGCCACGCAGATCTGCCAGTTGAACCCGATGGGTGCGAACAGCAGCAGCAGCGCATGGCCGAGCCGGCCCGCAAAGCTGTAACTGATCGCCGGACCCGTCGCGCCCAGCGGGGCCGCGGGGAAGCTCGCCAGGAACCACAGCACCACCATCAGCGTCAACAGTACCGTGCCCACGCGGCCCAGGAAAATGCGCGCGCGTTCCCACAGGCCCAGCACCAGGTTGCGGAGCGTCGGCCATTTGTATTCGGGCAGCTCGAGCATGAGCGGGTGGTAGTCCCCGCGCATGAAGATGCGCTTGATGGCAAAGGCCACGATCATCGCGCCCGCCACCCCGATCAGGTACAGCACGAACAGCGTCACACCCTGCAGATTGAACGGGCCAATCATGCGCCTGGGAATGAAGGCGCCGATCAGCAGCGTGTACACGGGCAGTCGCGCCGAGCAGGTCATCAGCGGGGCGATCATGATGGTCGTGAGGCGGTCACGCGCCGCCGGAATCGTGCGGGTTGCCATGATGCCGGGGATGGCGCAGGCGAAGCTGGATAGAAGAGGGATGAAGGCGCGGCCGGACAGCCCGACCTTGCCCATGAGCCGGTCGAGCAGGTAGGCGGCGCGCGGCAGATAGCCTGAATCCTCCAGCGCGAGAATGAAGGCGAACAGGATCAGGATCTGCGGCAGGAACACC
>DATHOA010000115.1:0-12399 GCA_035485475.1 Steroidobacteraceae bacterium
ATGTCGGCAAGGGCGGTCGTTCGGGCCATGTCAGATTTCCATTACAGTTTCTTGGGCGTGAACACGCGTGCCAACCAACCGCACTGATCGCTTGAAGTCGCGATGCAGTGAGCAGATCTGGCGCGGGCATAGGTAGCCCACCATGATACACCAAACCCTTCCGCCTGCCGAGATGGGTTCTGAGGCGGGAGCTTCGCCTTAAAAGGGCGGGTCCTATGTCCTTTAAGGCTTGGGAGCGGCGGCCGGAGGCGGGGGCGTGGGGCTGGCGGCGCCCGGCGTCCCGATGCGCATGCGGATACCTCCGGTTTGGGGATCCTGGTACTCGCGGTTGGCTTCGCAGACATATTCCAGGATCTTGTAGCCGGGCTTGCGCACGTACTTCCAGGTGAATTTCCACGGTTCGGTCAGATACTCCGGATCCGTGACCGTCACCTGATCCTCGAAGATATTCTTGGACAACATCCGCATACGCTCGTCGATCTGCATGTTGGCGCTGTGCGGTACGCCGCGGAAGCGCACCTCCTCCTTGATCCCGACCGTATTGACCACGAGCGTGTCGCCCTCCCAGCGGCCCACCGAATGCCCCCAGAAGCCCGGCTCGGCATCATCGATCGGGAGCTGCTTCTGGTTCAGGTAGATGCGGCGCACCTGGTTGTACGCCTCCTGGATGATGGTGATCTGGCCGGGGGTCTGCAGGACCTCCATCGGAAACATGGCCATCATCATGGCCGGCATACCATCCGGCAGGCATTGGGCGTAGCCGCCGTACAGCGGCTGGCCGCGCGCATCCGCTTCCTTGGCCGCCTTTTGCTGTGCCTCCCATTCGGCCTTGTAGGTCGGTTTGAGAGGCGGTGCCGATACCGGCGGCGCGCTGGTCACCCGCGGATCGAGCTTCACCGTGCCGTAGCGGTCCCAGGCGCCGGTGAGGGCGAAGTGGCCGGGCGCACTGGCCTGCGCTTGTGCCAGGCCCACATGGAGCGGTGCGATCACGACGGCCAGCGTCGCCGCCAGGGTGCGAATGAGCGTGGTCATGAATATCCCCTATTGGATGTTCGCTTTGCCGGCCGGACCGCCATTGTCAAATTTGCGGCCGTCGGCAAGGGTGACCTGCTTGAGCAATCCGCCCGCCTCCCCGGTGCGCAGCGGCGCGATGATGGTGGTGATCTTGTCGCCCGCCTTGATCATGTTGAACTTCCAGCCGACACGATCCAGGATCCCGGGATTCGCGCACTCGATGGTGTAGTGCCTGAGCTCGCCCTGGCCATTGGTGCTGTCCAGATCGATGTAGACGTGCGGATTGGTCCACTGGAAGTGGGTCACCGTTCCGGAAATCTTGACCTGGTGATCGTGATCGAACATCGCAAAGGAGTGATGCGCCCGGGCGCCGGCGCTCACCAGCAGCGCAGCTGCCATTGCCAAGCCTGCAACGCGGTTCCTGAACTGAAACATCCTGATGTCCCCCCTGATGCCGCAGGCCCCTGTGGCGCCCCAATTATGATTTTAAATCATAGCACTACCGGGCCGGTTACCTAGTGCGAGTGCCGGGAGGAAGGCTACGGTCCCCGGCCGCGTGGGGGCAGCGGCTGATACAATTGCTGGTTTGCAATCCCCTCAAGACCTCAATCCCGGAATTGAAATGAGCACCGCCAAGATCATCTACACCCTGACCGATGAGGCGCCCGCACTGGCGACCTATTCCCTGTTGCCGATCGTGCAGGCCTTCACCCGCAGTGCGGGGATCGCCGTGGAGACCCGTGACATCTCCCTGGCCGGACGGGTCATTGCGAACTTTCCGGACCAACTGTCCACGGCGCAGCGCCAATCCGACGATCTGTCCGAACTGGGGGCACTGGCGCAGACGCCCGCCGCCAACATCATCAAGCTGCCGAATATTTCGGCGTCGCTGCCGCAGTTGAAGGCCGCGATCACGGAACTGAACGGCCAGGGCTACCGCATTCCGGACTATCCGGAAGATCCCAAGGATGATGCGCAGAAACAGCTCAAGACGCGCTTCGCCAAGGTGCTGGGCAGCGCGGTCAATCCGGTGCTGCGTGAAGGTAACTCGGACCGACGCGTGGCGAATGCGGTGAAGCACTATGCGAAGACTCACCCCCACTCCATGGGCGCGTGGAAGGCTGATTCACCGACGCATGTCGCGAGCATGAGCGGCGGTGATTTTTACGGCAATGAGCAGGCGGCGCTCATCGGCCAGGCCGGAACCGTGCGCATCGAACTGACCGATACCGCGGGCAAGGTCACCGTGCTCAAGGACGGGATCAAGGTCCAGGCCGCCGAACTCATCAGCGCCACCTTCATGCAGTCGGGCAGGCTGCGTGAGTTCTACGCGACACAGATCGCGGACGCGAAGGCCAAGGGACTGCTGCTTTCGCTGCACCTGAAGGCGACCATGATGAAGATCTCCGATCCCATCATGTTCGGCCACGCCGTCAGCGTGTACTACCAGGAGGCGTTCGCGAAACACGCGGCGCTGTTCAGCCAGCTGGGCATCGATCCGGACAATGGCATCGGCGATGTGTATGCGAAAATCCAGTCGCTGCCGGCGCAGCAGAAGGCGCAGGTCGAGGCGGACCTGCGGGCCGTCTATCAGTCACGGCCGCCGCTCGCGATGGTGGATTCGGACAAGGGCATCACCAACCTGCATGTGCCCAGCGATGTCATCATCGATGCGAGCATGCCGGCCGCGATTCGCACCTCGGGCCGCATGTGGGGTCCGGATGGCAAGGCCCATGACATGAAAGCGATGATTCCGGATCGCTGCTATGCCGGCGTGTACCAGGCGGTCATCGATGATTGTCGCCAGCATGGTGCCTACGACGTGCCGACCATGGGCAATGTCAGCAACGTGGGCCTGATGGCCCAGGCGGCCGAGGAATACGGCTCGCACGACAAGACCTTCAAGCTCGCCGCCGCCGGGGTGATACGCGTCATCGACGCCCAGGGCCAGGTGCTGACCGAGCACAAGGTGTCAAAGGGCGACATCTGGCGCATGTGCCAGACCAAGGATCTGCCCATCCGTGATTGGGTGAAGCTTGGCGTGAACCGTGCCCGCGCTACCGGCCATGCCGCCATCTTCTGGCTGGATGAGCAACGCGCCTATGACCGGCGGCTCATCGAGAAGGTGAAAACCTACCTGCTGGACCACGACACCAAGGGCCTGGATATTCGCATCCTGGCGCCGGTGGCCGCGGCCACCGCGACCATGCAGCGCGTGCGCGCGGGGCAGGACACCATCTCGGTGACGGGCAATGTGTTGCGCGATTACCTGACCGACCTGTTCCCGATCCTGGAGCTCGGTACCAGCGCCAAGATGCTCTCCATCGTGCCCTTGCTGGCCGGTGGCGGCATGTATGAGACCGGTGCCGGCGGCTCGGCCCCGAAGCATGTCCAGCAGTTCCTCGAAGAGGGGCATTTGCGTTGGGATTCGCTGGGCGAGTTCCTGGCCATTCAGGTCTCCATCGAGGACCTGGCGGGCAAGACCGGCAACAAGGCCGCGCTATGTCTGGCCAAGGCGCTGGACGCCGCCAACGGCAGGTTCCTGGACAACGACAAGTCGCCGCAGCGCAAGGCCGGCGAACTCGACAACCGCGGCAGCCACTTCTACCTGGCACTGTATTGGGCGCAGGCCCTCGCGGCGCAGAACGAGGATACGGGGATGCGGGACAAGTTCGCCGCCATCGCCGCCGAGCTGACGCGCGCGGAAGCGCAGATCGTGGGCGAACTGAATGCCGCGCAGGGCAAGAGGGTCGATATCGGCGGGTACTATCACCCGGATGCGGCCAAGTGCGGGGCCGCCATGCGACCCAGCAGCACCTTCAACCGCATACTCGCCACCTTGGGTTAGCCCACACGCCGATGGCGGAAGATGAATCCGTGTTGAGCCGCAGCGCGGGGCCGGCGGACCGGACCCTCGCCTATGGCGAAGATCCCGATCAGGATCTCGAGGTTCGTGACGGCCGCGATGGCGCGGCCCAGCGGCCGCTGGTCATCCTCCTCCACGGTGGGTTCTGGCGCCCGGATATCGATCGCCGGCACCTGAGGCCCATGGCGCAGGCCATTGCGGCGGCCGGCTGGACCGTCGCGCTGCCGGAGTACGCCCGGGTGCCCGGCAACCCAGCGCCAACCATCGCGGACCTGACGCGGCTACTGACCCAGGCACCGCGCAGCGTCACCCATCACAATGGAGGCGTGATCCTGGTGGGTCATTCGGCCGGAGGACACCTGGCGCTGTGGGCTACCGCGGCGCGCATCGGCCGCACTGTGGTCGGTACCCTGGCTTTGGCGCCAGTCGCGGATCTGCTGCTGGCCCACGAGCTGGGCCTGGGGAGCGGCGCCGTCGCCCGGTTTCTGGGCGGGGACCCGGTGAGCCGACCCGACCTTGATCCGCGGCAGATGTCGGGACCGGCAACCCCGACGACCATCCTTCACGGCAGCGATGATCTGATCGTGCCGCCGACCATCAGTGAATCCTATGTGGCGGCGCATGCGGCGGTGCCCCTGATTGCCGTGGCCGGCGCGGGCCACTATGCGCTCATCGATCCGCAGGCGGCGGCCTGGGCGAGCGTCACGAGCCAGCTGAGCCGCTGGGTCAGCTGATGGCGCCCGCGCTTGCGCCGGGTTACTTCTCCCAGCCGGTCTTCGCGTTATACGGCGCCATGAAGCCCATCGCCTCGATCTCATGGATCTTGCCGCCACTGACCTTGAAGATATGGGCTGCGGGCAGATCGAAGGGCGGGAATTTCATCGGCACGCGGGTGACACCCGGATAGCCGACGATGTCCACGTGATCTTCCTTCATGGGATGGCGGAACTGGGACAGGCCGAACACCAGGCCGGTCTCGGTATCCGCAATCCACACCCGGCGCGGCTCGATGCGCTTGATGTAGCTCATCACCTTGGTATTGAGCTGCGTCGTGCAGCCCAGTTTCGGCGAGCCGGCGGGCGCGCCCATCAAGGCGTTGCCGGTGGTGATCATGCCGTTTTCGTGGCGTTCGCAATCATCCGCAAAGGGGGACAGTGAGCCGTCACCCTTGACCAGCGCCTCGTAGTAGGTGGCGCCGATCTTGAGCAGCTGCGCATGGCTGCTGCGCTCATCCTTGGGCACCACCGCCAACAGTCCGGCGCGCGGCGTGCGCAGGTTCACGAGAGTGTTGGGGCGCAGGTTCGCGGCGACCAGGTGTTCAGCCTCGACGATCTGCCCATGGCGCACCTTCAGGCGCAGCGCCAGCTCAATGGGTTTGCCGTCGGCCTTCATGATGCCGATGAACCCGACCTGTTCGGAGACCGGATCGGGCACGTAGATCGCGAAGGTCGTCGGCACTTCGCTGGCCGTTTTCCACAGCCCCTCGCCGGGCTTCATCGGGGTGACGTTTTCCACGAACTTCACATCCGCGGCCAGTGGCACCTTGGATGGATCGTGAGCCACCAGGGCCGCCACGTATGAGTTGGCGAGGTCCTTGAGGCAGGCTCGATTGCAGGGATCGGGCGCCGCGGCCGCCGCGGCGGTCACCACGAAGCCCACGCTCAGCGCGGCCATCAGGCCCACGCGAAGTCTCAGTGTCATTGTCGCTACCCCCCAAAGGAAGTTGCAAAGTCTACCGCTCCCGGCACGCCTTCACCACCACTTGCGCCATTTGAACCAGAGTATGGGCAGCACGATGCTCAGGGCGATCAGCCCAAGGCCGTACTGGTAGCCGAACTTCCACTCGTATTCGGGAATGTTGTGGAAGTTCATGCCATAGATGCTGGCAATCAGCGTCGGCGGAACCCCGACCACCGAAACGATGGTTAGGACCTTGAAGATGTCGTTCTGCTGGGTGTTGATGAAGCCCAGCACCGCATCCTGCAGAAACTGTGTCTTGCCGGAGAGATGAATCTCGTAGTCGCTCAGGGAGGCGAGGTCATGACGTACCGTCTTGAGCCGCGCGCGCACGTCGGCCGGGAGCCAGGCGGCCGCCTCGGTCGTGAAACTGGCAATGCGCCCCAGACCCAGCAGACTCTCGCGGATCCGCGACAGCAGCTCGCCGGTCTGACCCACACCGATCAGGTTTTGCTGCATGGCGCTGTTGAAGCGTGCGCGTGGCGGCAGTGGCTGGGCGGGCGAGCCGAAGATGCGCTGCGAAACACCGCCCAGGTCCGCACCGATCTGCTCGAGTCGGTCAGCGGCGAAATCGACCATGGCCTCGAGCAGGCTGGTGAACACCGAGCCGCTGGTGCTCTGCGCGTGATTGTTGAGCAGCGCCGCCTGCACATCGGGGAAGGCGTGAATGTCGCAGTACCGAACGGTTACGAGGATATCGGGTGTCAGTACAAACCCCAGCGGCAACGGACTATAGGCGAAGCGGTTGTCCTGCAGCCCCAGCGGCATGGACATCATGAGGGTCTGACCCTCGACCCGCAGGCGACTGGATGTTTCGATTTCCGCAAGCTGGGCGTGGTTCGGGATGCGGATCCCATGTTCGCTCTCGACCAGCGCTTCCTCATCGGCGGTGGGACGCTGCAGGTCGATCCAGATGGGTCGTTGCGGTGTGGAATTCGCGTCCGTCGGGATGGGAGGATAAAAGTGCAGCATCCGCGCAATTTACCGGATCCGCAGCTCCAGGGCGCTACGCTTTGCTGGGAAAATGGATGGTCGCGGTCAGTCCCGGCTGCTGCTCGGCAAATTCGAGACTGCCGCCGTGCAGGCGGGCGACGGCCTGCACCAGGCTCAGCCCCAGGCCCACACCGGGCGTGCCGCGACTGGCATCGCCGCGGAAAAAACGCTCGGTGGCGCGCGCCCGCTGTTCGGCGGTCATTCCCGGGCCGGTATCGCTGACCACGATGCCCGCGACATCACCGGCCGGACGTACGGTGCTCACCGTCACCGTGCCGCCCGGCGGGGTGTATTTGAGCGCGTTGTCGATGAGATTGTTCACGGCCTGCGCCAGCAGGATCTGATCACCCGCGGCATGCACGGCACCAGCCTCGTCACGGTAGCTGAGGGTGATGTCCCGAACTTCCGCCGCCGGCACATAGAACTCCACGGCATGGGCGCACAGGTCGCTCAAGGCCACATCCACGAAGCAGGAGCGGCGCATGCCGGTATCGATTTCGGCCAGGCGCAGCAGGGCATTGAAGATGCTGATGACCCGATCCACATCGGCGACTGCTGCCTCCACTTCCGCGAAGGCCTCGGCCGGCGCGGGCCGGGTCAAGGACAGCTCCTCGAGCCTCGAGCGCAGCTCGGTCAGCGGCGTGCGCAGGTCGTGGGCGATGGCGTTGGATACATTGGCGATGCCATGCACCAGCTGCTCGATCTGCTCCAGCATGCGGTTGATCGTCACGCTCAGCGTATTGAGCTCATCGCCCCCGCTGCCCGTCGGCAGGCGATGGCTCAGTTCACCCTGCATGATGGCCGAGACGGTCTGGCGGATACTGTGGATACGGAACAGCAGTGCGCGGCGAATCAGGATGCCGCCGACCACACCGGTCACCAGCAGTACCGCAATCGCGGCGGCCAGGCCGTACCAGAAGCGGGTCATGACCGGGGCCAGGCGCGCGACATCGCGTCCCACCAGCAGGTGGTAGCCGCCGGGCAGTTCGGTGCGCACCAGCGTCACCATCGTCGAGCGGTGGTCCAGTTCAATGGGCGTCGTGTAGCTGCCGGGCTCGGCGGGCACCCCGGTCGGCCAGCTGGGCACGTTGCCCGCCAGCGGCTTGTTCGCGGCATCGGTCAGCAGCAGGATGCGCTCACCGGCGATCTGCAGGCCCACGCGCTCGTTGATGAAATCCGCCAGACCCGCCGGGCCCTTGCGGTTGAAGACCTCCGCGAGCCTTTGTGAATCCTCCCCGAGGATCTGCAGGCGCGTGTCATTGTCCGCAGCCCGCCAGGCCACTCCCAATGGCAGGGCGAACAGCACCAGTGCCAGGATGCCCAGCAGTACGTAGCTTGCGACCAGCGTCGTCGCCGATGAGCGTATGGCGAAGGGCATGGCCTACTCGGCGCTCAGCATGTAGCCGGCATTGCGCACCGTGCGCAGCAGGGAACGTTCCGGCTCCGGTTCGATTTTCTGACGCAGCTTGCTGATATGCACGTCCACGACATTGGTCTGGGGGTCAAAATGATAATCCCAGACATTCTCGAGCAGCATGGTGCGGGTGACGACCTGGCCGGCATGGCGCATGAGATATTCCAGCAGCTTGAATTCGCGCGGCTGCAGCAGGATCTGGCGGGTGCCGCGCAACACCTTGCGCGACAGCAGATCCATGCGCAGGTCGGCCACCTCCAGGGTCGTGACGGTGCCGTCCTGGCGGGTGCGACGCCCCAGGGCATCCAGTCGCGCCAGCAGCTCGCCAAAGGCGAACGGCTTGGTCAGATAGTCATCGCCTCCCGCACCCAGGCCCTTGATGCGCTCATCGACATCGGCCAGCGCGCTCAGGATCAGAATGGGCGTCTGGTTGCCGGACTGACGCAGCGCACTGATCAGTGACAGGCCGTCGATATTTCCAGGCAGCATCCGGTCCATGATGATGACGTCATAACGCTCGCTGGCGGCCAGAAACAGACCGTCGCGGCCGTTGTCGGCATGATCAGCCGTATGTCCGGCCTCCTGCAGACCCTTGATGACGAAGCGCGTGACGCGCTCATTGTCCTCCACCAGCAACATTTTCATGCGCTTGATCTCCGCATCACGTCGCCGCCTCCGCGACCGATACCGATTCCGCCTCCCGTGCAACGGCCGGCTCGAGGCGACCGCGGGCGAACCGCAGCCGCATGCGATCCAGGTACAGGTAGATGACCGGCGTGGTGAACAGGGTCAGCGCCTGGCTGAGCACCAGTCCACCCACCATGGTGTAACCGAGCGGCACACGCATCTCGGAGCCCGCGCCACGTCCCAGCATCAGCGGCAGGGCGCCCAGGATCGCCGCCATGGTGGTCATCATGATGGGACGGAAGCGCATCAGGCAGGCTTCGCGGATCGACTGTTCGGGCGGCAGATGCCGCTCGCGCTCGGCCTGCAGCGCGAAGTCCACCATCATGATGCCGTTCTTCTTGACGATGCCGATCAGCAGGATGATCCCAATGAGCGCGATCACCGACAGGTCGAAGTGAAAGATCAGCAGCATCAGCAGCGCACCGACTCCGGCCGAGGGCAGGGTCGAGAGGATGGTCAGAGGGTGGATGTAGCTCTCATAGAGCATCCCCAGGATGATGTACACGACGATGAGCGCCGCGAGGATCAGCAGTGGCTCGGTTCGCAGGGAATCCTGGAACGCCTGCGCGGAGCCCTGGAAGGAGCCGACGACTCCTTCGGGCAGGTGGATCGTCGCAGAGGTGCGATCGATTGCGTCGACCGCCTGGCCCAGTGCCACGCCCGGGGCAAGATTGAATGACAGGGTGACCGAGGGAAACTGTCCCTGGTGGTTGATCGACAGCGAGGTCACCTGCGAGGTGTCGTAATGCGCCACGCTCGACAGCGGCACCATCTGGTTGTTGAGCGGGGACTTGATGTACAGCTTGTCCAGCGATCCCGGATCGCCCTGCAGTGCCGGTGGGACCTCCAGGATCACATGATAGGCGTTCAACTGGGTGAAGTACTGCGTCACCTGCCGCTGGCCAAAGGCGTCGTACAGCGTCGCATCGATCAGTTCCGGCTGGATGCCGAAGCGCGCCGCCTGGTCGCGGTCGATGACCAGGGAGACCTTGGTGCTGTTGGTCAGCTGATCCGTAGCGACGTCCTGCAATTCCGGCAGGCGCTGCATGGCTGCCATCAACTTTGGCCCCCAGGCATTCAACTCGTTCAAATCCGAGTCCTGCAACGTGTACTGGTATTGAGTAGCGGTGGTGCGGCCGCCCATGTTGATGTCCTGCGCCGCCTGCAAATGGCCGGTGCCGCCGCTCACCGCGTTGAATTTCTTACGCAGCCGGCGGATCACTTCATCGGCGCTCGACGTGCGCTGGTCACGCGGCTTCAGGCTCATGATCAGGAAGCCGTTGTTGATCGGGCGCGAGCCGCCGACCGAAGCGGCATAGGAGGCCACGTCCGGATCCTTGCCGATGATGTCGGTCAGGCGATGCTGCACCTTGACCATCTCGCTGAAGGAGATGTCCTGCGCCGCCTCCGACAGTCCCGAGATCAGGCCGGTGTCCTGCTGCGGGAAGAAGCCCTTCGGCACGACGATGTACAGCCCCACCGTGCAGCACAGCGTGAACAGGAACACGATCAACGTGATGCCCTGGTGCTTCAGCACCCAGTCCAGTCCCTTGGTATAGCCGGCCAGTATCGCGTCAAAGTAGCCTTCGATGACCGTATACACGCGCCCGTGGCGCACATGCTTCTCATCGCGCAGGAACAGTGAGCACATCATCGGCGAGAGGGTCAGGGAGACGAATGCCGACACCACGATGGTCAGCGTCACGACGACGGCGAACTCGCGGAACAGCCGGCCGATGATGCCGCCCATCAGCAGCAGCGGGATGAACACCGCGACCAGCGAGATACTGATGCTGATGATGGTGAAGCCGATTTCGCCCGCGCCCTTGAGCGCCGCTTCGCGCGGCGACAGGCCGCCCTCGATGTGCCGGTAGATGTTCTCCAGCATGA
This sequence comes from Steroidobacteraceae bacterium, assembly GCA_035485475.1. Taxonomy (GTDB): domain Bacteria; phylum Pseudomonadota; class Gammaproteobacteria; order Steroidobacterales; family Steroidobacteraceae; genus DAIDKA01. The sequence goes on from DATHOA010000115.1 coordinate 10,602, forward strand.
CGATCGCATCATCGACCACGAATCCGACCGCAATGGTCAGGGCCATCAGCGACAGGTTGTCGAGGCTGTAGCCCAGGAGGTACATGCCGGCACAGGTGCCGAACAGCGACAAGGGCACGGTGACGGCCGGGATGACCGTGGCCCAGGCATTGCGCAGGAACAGAAAGATCACCAGGATCACCAGGCAGAAGGTCAGCAGCAGGGTCAGTTCCACATCGTGCACGGAGGCATTGATGGTCACGGTGCGGTCCATGACCAGGGTGACCTTCACGGACGCGGGCACCGACAGCATCGCATGCGGCAGCAAGGCCTTGATGCGATTCACCGTGTCGATGACGTTGGCACCCGGTTGCTTGAAGATCTGGAGCAGGATGCCGGGGTGGCCGTTCTGCCAGGCCACCATCTGATTGTTTTCCGGTCCGTCCACGGCAACACCGATGTCGCGGATGCGCACCGGGGCGCCGTTCATATAGGCGATGATGATGTCGTTCCAGGGCTTCGCCTCCATGAGCTGGTCGTTGTCATAGATCGCGAAGTTGTGGAGCGCGCCGTTGAACGAGCCCTTCGGTGCGTTGACCGTGGCATTGGCAATGACACCGGCGATGTCCTCCAGCTGGATCCCCATCGAGGCGATCTTGGCCGGGTCCACCTGGACCCGCACCGCGGGCTTCTGCTGACCCCCGATTGCAACCTGCGCGACTCCAGGGATGCGCGACATCTGCTGCGCCAGGACGGTCTCGGCAAAATCATCGACGGCGGTGACCGGCAGCACCGCGGAACTCACCGAGTACATGAGAATGGGGGTGTCCGAGGGATTCACCTTCTTATAGCTGGGCGGTGCCGGCAGGTTTTTCGGCAACTGGCCACCCGCGGCGGTGATGGCCGATTGGATGTCTTGCGCCGCGGCATCGATGTTGCGATTCAGGTCAAATTGCACCACGATCGTCGAGGTGCCCAGCACACTGGTCGAGGTCATCTGCGACACACTGGGGATGGCCGCGAACTGGGTTTCCAGCGGTGTTGCCACCGTGGCCGCCATGGTTTCCGGACTCGCGCCGGGCAGCTGTCCGGTCACCTGGATGGTGGGGAAATCCACCTGCGGCAAGGGCGCCACGGGCAGCAGCGGAAAGGCAACCACGCCGACCAGCAGGACACCGGCCATCAGGAGCGAGGTGGCGATGGGCCGGTTGATGAAGGGTGCGGAGACGCTCATGAGGGTTTACGGGCCGTCGCGGCGCTGTTAATGCGCACCGTCGTTCCCGGCTCCAGGCGATAGATGTTGGTCGTGACCACGCGCTCGCCGGCCGCAAGGCCGCTGTCGACGATCACGGTGTTTTCATCCAGCAGGGTGACCTTGAGCGGGCGCACTTCCACCGTGGAGTCGGTCTGCACCACATAGGCAAACATGCCGTCCGGGCCACGTTGCAGGGCCGCCGCCGGAATGGTCAGCGCCTGTTTGTGCATGTTCACCAGCACGCGCGCGCTCACGAACTCGCCGGGCCACAGCCGCTGGTGGGAGTTCGGGAAGGTCGCCTTCACGCGGATCGTGCCGCTGGTCTGGTCGATCTGATTGTCGAGCAAGGCCACGGTGCCTGAGTCGAGCACCGTGCCGTCATCGCGCGCCAGCGCGACGACGCTGGGCGTGCCGTTCGACAGCGCCTCCGTCATTTTCGGCACCTCGTCCTCCGGCAGCGTGAACATCACCGAGATGGGCTGCAGCTGCGTCATGACGACAATGCCGGTGGTGTCGGTGGCATGCACGATGTTGCCCGGATCCACCTGGCGAATGCCGGTGCGG
>DATHOA010000116.1:0-3332 GCA_035485475.1 Steroidobacteraceae bacterium
CGGGCATCGATCCCTGCGGCGACGGCGCCCGCGACAAATCCCAGGGAGTCATCCAGCAGCACTTCGTCATCCCCGACCTGCACACGGATGGGCGGAAGTCCGGCGACGATCCCATAAAGCGCAGAGGCCCGCGGATCCTTGGGATCGTGGCCGTTCAGATAGGCTTGGATCAGGCTCGCGGCCTGCTCCCGGACGAAGTAGGGATCCGCCTCGGCACGGGTTTGCCAGCTCGAGCCGGTCATTGCGAGATCGGTGATCGGCGACAACACCACGGCAGCAACGGGGCGTACGGCGCTCGCCGGCGCGGTGACCACCCGCGACAACAGGCTCAAGGCGAGATTGCCACCGGCCGAGTCCCCAGTGACCGCGATGTTGTGGATGCCGCGCTGCGCGAGACCGCCATAAGCGGCTTCGGCATCCTCGCTGGCGGCCGGATACGGATACTCCGGCGCGAGCCGGTAGTCCGGAACAAACGAGCTCACACCCGCGCTGCGGGCGATGTGTCCGACCAGGTGCCGGTACGCCGCGGCCGAGCCCAGGTTGAACCAGCCGCCATGCAGATGAAGGATCGCGGCGCCGGGTAGCGCATTGGTCGGCTCGCACCACCAGCCCGGAATCCCGCCAATCCGATCCTCGCGAAACCCCACCCCCTGGGGAGCAATGATGCCGCTCATGATCGCATCGAACGGTGCGCGCGCGGCGGTCCCGCGCAGTTTTCCCTTGTTGGGCGCAACCATGGCCCGAAGTGCGGCCATGGCCGAGCGGTCCGGCGCGGTGAGCGGGTGCAACGTGAACCAGGATTCGCGCGCCACTGCGCCTGCGGGGGTGGATTGCATCGGTCGGATTCCTGAAGGTCAGTCGGTTTTCAGCGAGCCGCGCCGCGCGCGGCGCCACGTATAGGGCGTCTCCCCGACGATGCGATGGAAAGAGCGCGTGAAGTGCGACTGATCGCACATGCCGCAGTTGACCGCAATGGAGCTGAGGGGCTCGGAGGTCGTCAGCATCAGTCCCTGTGCCAGCTCGATGCGCCGGCGCAGCACGTAGTCGCGTGGAGATGAACCAATCGTACACTTGAACGCGCGGCAAAAGTGGCTTGCGCTCAGGCCCAGGAGCCGCGCCAGCTCGCGAACGGGAATTTTTCTGCATAGATTGGCTTCGACGTGTGCGAAGACTCGGCGCGTCTGCCATGCCGGGAGTCCGCCACGTGCGACTTGTGTCGGTCTGCCATGCAGGAGCGCAACTGCGTGTGCAATGTGCGCTCGAGTCGCCTCGCGGTCACCGTCACGCGCCTTGCCCGCAGCGGCGGTGAGCTGCGCGGCCACGACCGTCAACTCCCCCATCATCCCCGGGCCGTTTGCCGCGGGGTAGTCAAACCTCCCCGGTTCGTCATTCTCAACGTTCTTCATGTGCCTCCATCCAGATGCGGATGTACTGTGGGCAATTGCGAAGCTCGATACCCTTGTGTGCGCACCCCCGCAGGAACTCGACTGCGTCACGATCCACGAGAACAAGATCCTTCAGTTCCAGGGTGACCGCCCGCGCTGAGCATTCCAGCGCGAGCAAGGCGGATAATTCGTGCAGGCTGTCGGCCTCGAGTCGACCGCTGACTGCGAAGACGACGTAGCCATTTGCCGTGCGTTGTATCTTCAGCATGGATTTCTCGCTCAGGATCAACAATGCAATTGCTGGCCCAGGCGTAAGCTGCTGAATTCAAAGGGACTGACGCCCTGCCACCTTGGCGAGATTTCGCCAATGGCGAAATACTGGACAATGCGCTATCGATCGCCCTTGCCAGGTTTCGGGCGAAATCGGCTCTTGTTGATCCGCAGTGCGCGGATGCGCGATTCAAGAGTTGAGCGAGGAATCCGCAGCCGCGCAGCCGCTCCCGCTGGCCCGAACACCTGTCCGCCGCTGGCGCGCAACGCCTCCTCGATGGTCGCCTTCTCGTAAGCGCTGAGTTTGCTGGACAGCGCGCCGGTGCCTTCCACCTTGCGTCCGGTAGACAGCCAACTCTCGTCCACCGTGAATTCGTCGGTGTCGCACACGATCACGGAACGCTCGATCACATTCTGTAGCTCGCGCACGTTTCCCGGCCAGGGATAGGACTGAAGGCGATCGAGAGTCTTCTTGTTCACCCGCCGGAAAGTCTTGTGGGCGCGCCGGGCGTAACGATGAATGAAGTATTCCACCAGCACCGGAATGTCCTGTTTGCGCTCCCGCAGCGAGGGCATTTCAAGCGGAAAGACGTTCAACCGATAAAAGAGATCCTCGCGGAAAGTCCCGTTGGCCACGGCATCGACCAGATCGCGATTCGTGGCAGCGATGACACGAACGTCCACGTGGATGGTGGGTCCGCCTCCCACGTGCTCGAGTTCCCGTTCCTGCAGGACCCTCAGCAACGCGGCCTGGGTGTCGGGTGACAGCTCGGCCACCTCATCGAGAAATATCGTGCCGCGATTGGCCAGTTCGAAGCGGCCGAGGCGTCGCTGCAAGGCTCCCGTGAAGGCACCTTTTTCGTGCCCGAACAGTTCGGAGGCAATCAGCTCGCGGGGAATGGCCGCGCAGTTCACCGCGACGAATGCCTTCGAGGCACGGCCGGACCGCCGGTGGATGGCGCGGGCGACCAGCTCCTTGCCGGTGCCCGTCTCGCCCGTAATCAGGACCGTCGAATCGCTGCTCGCGACCTTGGACAACCGTGCGAGCACGGCAGTCAGCGCCGGTGAGGTGCCGACGATTTCCTCGAACATCGAGGTCTTGTCGATCTCCTCGCGTAGCGCAACATTCTCTTCCTGCAGCCGCTCTTCGGTTCTCTTGCGATCCTCGATGTCGGTACACGCAACATACCAACGCGTCGCGCGTCCCTGGCTGTCGCACAGCGGATTGTAACGTGCCAGGAACCAGCGGTAAGTTCCATCACTGGCGCGGAGGCGCAACTCCAGCTCATAAGCCGAGTGAGTCGACAATGCGCGTTCAGCCGCTACGCGCACGCGCGTGACATCGTCAGGGTGCAACTCGGATCCCGCGCTTTGGCGCCGCCACGCCTCGAGCGTCGCGCCGACGTAAGCGAGCGCTACGCTGTTCGCGTAGAGACGCTCTTGCCTGGGCCCGAACATGGCCACAATCTGCGGCGTCAGGTCCAGTATCTGCTGGAACTCCTTCTGTTGTTCCGCAAGCTTTTCTTCGGCCTTTTTACGGTCCTCTATGTCGGAGAGAACCATGTACCAACGGATGATGCGGCCCTGCGCATCCCGCGCGGGCCGCCCACGGGCGCGATACCAGTGGTACATCCCGTCAAAGCGACGAATCCGCTTCTCAATGTCGTACGGCCGCCC
>DATHOA010000117.1:0-2772 GCA_035485475.1 Steroidobacteraceae bacterium
ATCGGTCAGCAGTGACAGTTTGCCCATGGCCTGCTGAACCTTCGAAGTCGCGATGCGCATGCTCTCGGCGGCCGCCTTGGTCTGCTTCACCGCAAGCTTGCGCTCCGCTTCGGCTTGACGCTTACGCTGGGCGAAGATCTCTGTTTCGAGCTTGGTAACCTGCCCGCTGCGGTACTGATCGACCAGGCCGCCGATGGCGCGTTCCTCATCGGTTTGCGCATCGGCGAATTCAAGGTCAAAGCCACGCGGCAAGCGATACCGACCCGGGTCGGCGAGGCGCAGCCGTGCCAGCTCGAGAAAGTCCGAGTACTCGATGCGCGCTTCCATCTCTCGGACATAGCGCTTCCACTTCGATTCGATCCGCGCCGAGTAGCACATACCTTAAGTGTATCTGTGCTGCGGTGCGATGTGGTATCCAGTAATCAGTTTGGGGTGAACCTGGATGCCATACAGCCAACGGTGGTGCGCCTTGCTGATCGACCCGGGTGGCGCGCTACGCTTTTCGCATGGCGCAGGATCTCATCCCCTTGGAAATCCCGGAAACGAGGACGATCGCGACCCTGGATGCGACCTTTGCCATCATGGCGGAGTGCGCCTGCGGCCATACGCGCGAGCTTCATACGCTGTTCCTGCGTCGTCAGTTGGGAGCGGGCGTCACGCTCGCCAAGGTGCGCGCAAAACTTCGCTGTCATCGGTGCCAGGCCAGAATGCCGTCAGTTAGGGTTTATCGCCGGCCAGACATGAGCGGCAAGGTGGTTTATTCTCCTATCCGCAAATACAGGGAGTCCGAACCATGACGATTCGCCACGTGTTCTCGGTCGCGGCATTGCTGTGTGCATCAGGCCTTGCGGCTCCCGTGTCTGCCCAACAGAGCGTACCCTTCGCCAACGGCGTACCGGTCGCCCCGATCGGACTTGCCCACCAGCCGCTGGGCAAGGGTCCGTTCCTGTACAAGACCGCCGAGCAGCAGGACATCCGCGTCACGGTGTTGCTGCGTGACATCGAATATCCCTACTCCATCGCATGGTTGCCCAGCGGCGAGATGCTGCTGACGCAGCGTCGCGGACTGCTGCGCATCGTGCGCCATGGCGTACTGGACCCCAAGCCCATCGAGGGCGGACCGGCCTCAGTGTTCGCCGGAGAGTCGGGCGCGATCGGCGCGGTTCACGGCTATATGAATATCGCGCTGCACCCGCAGTTCGCCGAGAATCATCTGGTGTACCTGAGCTACACCAAGCCGCTGGGCGATAAGCACACGGCGGGTGCCGTTGCCCGCGGCCGGCTGGACGGCAACCGGCTGAGCGATGTGAAGGATGTGTTCGTCTCCCCGGAGGTGCACGGTGCGCTGGCGATGACGGTAACGCCCGATGGCATGCTGTGGCTCGCGACGGCCGGGAACGCGGAGGCGCAGAATCCCAATTCGCTTGCCGGCAAGGTTTTACGGCTGAAGGACGATGGCAGTGTGCCCGCCGACAACCCCTTCGTCGGCAAGGCCGGCACAAGACCGGAGATCTACACGCTCGGGCACCGCAGCGTACTGGGCTTTACGCAACATCCAGCGACGCACGAGATGTGGATCTCGGAGATGGGGCCCAACGGCGGCGATGAAATCAACGTGATCAAGCCGGGTCGCAACTACGGTTGGCCCCTGGTGAGCCTGGGCCGCACCTATCCGGGCCCGTGGCAGGCAAAGGTCAATGAGCCCACGCACGCCGGGTTTGAGCCGCCGATCATCTACTGGATGCCGTCGATCTCGGTTACCGGTCTCACCTTCTATACCGGTGATCGTCTGCCGAAGTGGAAGGGCGATCTGTTCGTCGCCGGTGTGCGCTATGGAGAGATTCCCGGTACCGGTCGCCTGGATCGCGTGCTGCTGAACGCCAACATGGAGGAACTGCGCCGCGAAACGCTGCTCGCGGACCTGCATCAGCGTATCCGCGACGTGAAGCAGGGACCCGACGGCCTGCTGTATGTCGCGACCGATGAAGCGAACGGCGCGATCCTGCGGATCGAGGCTGCGCGGTAGGCATGCCTATGAGGGCAATGGTCACGCTTCTGGCGGCAGCCTTGCTGCTGCCGGTCGCAGCTGTCGCCCAGGAGTGGCAGACGTACACCTATCCCGACCCCGGGTTCAGCATCCAGTTTCCCGGGGTGCCCGCGGTGGAAACGAGCACGATCAAGAATGCGACCGGCGCGTCACTGCCCATGACGCGCTACGCGGTTCGACAGGACCGCATCAGCTATACGCTGAACGTTGTGAACTATTCGAACACCAACGCCGACGCACTCAGCACCATCGTCGCGACCGAAAGATCCTTGGCCGCATCGGGCAAGGTGACCGCAGCTAACGGCGCGCGCGTCAACCGGTCCTTCGGACGCGATTTGAACCTCACTGGCGCAGACGGCAGCCGCTCCGCCATCGCCATATTCTTCGTCAACAAGCATCTCTATACCTTGGTCGGTCAGACATTGCCGCCCAACACCGGTGAAGAATCAGGCGACGCGCTCCGCTTCCGGCAATCGCTGCAGTTCCTCGAGGACAACAGTGGCTTCTTCGGACTCTTCGGTGGCACCAACAGCGCCAATAGCACTAATAACGTCAACAGCGCCAATGGCGTCAATAGCATTAATAGCGCTGGCGGCAGTGGTGGGAGTGGTGGGAGTGGTGGCAGTCGCTCAGGTGACGCGGGTGAAGTTCACTTAAAGGGCGCCCACAATCCACCGGCCGATGCCACCTGCACGGGGAAATCAGCCGGTGACGCCGTACAGCTC
>DATHOA010000118.1:0-17635 GCA_035485475.1 Steroidobacteraceae bacterium
GTCATTCACTTTGCTGGCGGCTGATTCCGCGGCAAGGTGGGCATCAGCAACCAGACATGCTCCGTGGCCGGACATGTCCCCTTGATCCCGCCCGGAACCTCCGTGCTGCCAACCGCCTTAAGGTCGTAGCTGCTCCGATACAACCGCGCGACCTCTGCACCTTCGACCGAAAATGGCGGTCCGGCGATCAGGCGCTGCTCGTAGGTAATGCAAATGAGCAGCTGCCGCGCACGGTCCGTGATTTGTGCCAGGCGCTGGGCGTAACGAGCGCGCAGCGCCTCGGGCAGCGCAATCAGCGCAGCCCTGTCATAGACGGCGTCGACTTCATGCAGGTCGCCGCGGGACAGATCAAAGATATCGCCGTGAAAGATATCGATACCCGGGGCGCTGTACCGGGTCATGTTGCCGACAACCGTGGTATCGGGTGTAAAACCAAGGTCAGCGAACAACTGCCGGACCGCGATCTCGCTCAATTCGGCGCCAGCGATGCGATAACCGCGCGACAGCAGCCATTGGATATCGAGCGTCTTGCCGCACAGAGGAACGAATACGCGACGCCCGGCCGGCAATGACAGACGGTCGAAATGCGCGACGAGCAGAGGATTGGCCTTCGGCTCGTGGAAGCCGATTTGGTTTCGCTGCCACCTGTCATGCCAGAACGGTGCATCCACGCCTATGAGCCCTCGCGCCTAATGGAACGTTTAAATTCAATAACTTAGACCAGATGGTCTCATTGCAGTCCGATCCACGGAGCTTGACAGGGTACGACCAATTCTCGAAATCGCTCAATATGGAGCCCGGCAGCCTCACGCGCCCGTAGCCGAAGGACCGTAACCGTGCCCAACCCAGCAGTTCTGAACATCAGCAAAATCGGCTTTCCCTGGGCCACGCTGGATCCGTTCCTGTTCTGCGTGTACCACCAGGATGCCTATCCAAAAGGCAATGCAACATTGGGCCCCGACGCGTCGCTGAGTGGTCGCAACCTGGGTCAGGACTTCGCCGGCAAGGATGGCTGGCGCATGTATCACGGGCGCACGGTGCCCGGCTTCCCGGCACATCCCCATCGCGGTTTTGAAACCGTCACGATCATGAGAAGCGGCTACATCGACCACGCCGATTCACTCGGCGCTGCCGCCCGATTCGGCAGTGGCGATGTGCAATGGCTCACCGCCGGTCACGGCATCGTGCACTCCGAGATCTTTCCCTTGCTGAAGTCGAGCGCGCCGAATCCCCTGGAACTGTTCCAGATCTGGCTCAACCTGCCGAAACGCAGCAAGATGGCGCAACCCTATTTCACCATGCTGTGGTCCGAAGACATCCCCCGTGAGGTCATCACCGATTCCACAGGCGCAGTCACTGAAGTGACGTATATCGCCGGCACCGCTGCCGCATCACGGATTGAAAGCTCCCCGCTTCCGCCCCCGGATTCGTGGGCCTCGGACCCGGCCGCGGACCTGGCCATTTGGACGATCAAGATGTCCGCAGGTGCGCGCTGGACTTTGCCGGCGGCCACCACCCGCGAACCGCGCCGAACTCTTTATTTCTTCAAGGGAGATACATTGGTCATCGCGGGCCAATCCGTCCCGGTCCAATCAGCCATTGAAGTCGATGCGCGACAGCCCGTGGAGCTCGTCAACGGTGCCGCGCCGAGCGAATTGCTGATGCTTCAGGGCCGTCCGATCGGTGAACCGGTGGTGCAGCATGGCCCCTTCGTCATGAACACCGAGCCGGAACTGCGCCAGGCGTACGCGGACTACCACCAGACGCATTTCGGCGGCTGGCCTTGGCCGGACGAGGCCCCCGTCCACGGCGCCGAGCGTGGGCGATTTGCACGCCACGCCGACGGGCGGCTCGAATCGCGCCCCGATCCGAGCGGTGTGTGAAACGAGGAACGAGGTCATGGAGACGAGCTCGCCCGCCCTGCGCATTCGCCAGCTGGTCAAGATATTTACCCGGCCGGCCGTCGACGGCATAGATCTCACCATTGCGCGCGGCGAATTCTACGCACTGCTCGGGCCCAATGGCGCCGGCAAGACCACCACTCTGCGCATGATCAGCGGACTGCTGCTGCCGGATCGCGGCAGCATCGAAGTCTTTGGCGTGAACGCCGTGACGCAGCCGCGGCAGGCCAAACAGCTCATCGCCTGGCTGCCGGATGAACCGCTGCTGTATGACAAGCTGACGGCGGCGGAGTACCTGGAATTCATCGCGGGTCTTTGGGGCATGGAGGTACACCGCGCCGAACACAACGCCGAGGAGCTGTTGCGGCGCCTGGACCTTTGGCAACATCGCGATGAGCGCTGCGAGGGATTCTCGCGTGGCATGAAGCAGAAAGCGGCGCTGGCCGGCGCACTGCTGCACGACCCGCAGCTTTTGATACTGGACGAGCCATTGACGGGGCTCGATGCCACGATCGCACGCGAAGTGAAGGATCTGCTGCTGGAGCGGGCGCGCGGTGGCTGCACCATCATTCTCACGACCCATATCATGGAAGTCGCGGAACGGCTGGTCGACCGCATCGGCATCATTCAAAGCGGTCGCATAGTCGCCGAGGGAACTCTCGAGGAGCTGCGTACCCGCGCCGGCCGCTCCAATGCGACGCTGGAGGACCTGTTCCTGGGGCTGGTGGCACCGCCCGCCGCGGCATCGTGACTTTGACACCCGGCTCGCTCCCGTGGCTGATGCGGCATGAGCTGCGGCTCTATGCGCGCTCGGGAGTCGTGAAGGCGACGAGCCTCACGATCCTGATTATCGCGCAAATCGTATTGCACCTGGTCGCTGCGGCAGTGGCATTTGCGGTGCGCGCCGCTAGCGCGCACGCGGGCCCCGGCATTCCCGCCACTGTGCCCTTGCTGCTCATCACCGGGGGGCTGGCATTCTGCTTTATTCTCATGGTCTCGCGCAGCCTGAATGGCATCGTGCAGGTGCTGTACACCCGCGCCGACATGGACCTGCTGCTGTCCTCACCGCTGGCGCCAAAATCGATTATCGGTACACGCGTGGGCACGGTCGCACTGACGGTGACGCTGGAAGTCGCCATGCTGACATGGCCGTTCGCGAACATGTTCGTACTGTTTGGTCTGTACAGCTGGTCGAAGCTGTATCTGCTGATACCTGCGATCGGCATGCTGGCGACCAGCTTAGGCGTGCTGCTGGCGCTGACCTTGTTTCGCCTGCTCGGACCCAGGACCACGCGTATCGTTGGACAGGTCCTGGCCGCGCTGATTGGCATGGGCGTTTTCCTGCTGAGCCAGCTGCCCAATCTCATGCACCACGGGCCGCAGCGCGGCCCCGGCAACTACGGTGGATTTGGCGCCTTGCTGAGCGCGGATGCCGGGCATCTGGGCCCATTGCTGATTCCCGCCCGGCTGGTGGTCGCCGGCTACGCGCCCACCGTGCTGTTCACGTTCACCAGCGCCGGGTTGCTGCTGCTCACCGTGCGTGTGCTCAGTGGCCGCTTCCTGCGTGCGGCTACGGCGATCGGCAGTATGGGCAGTGGCCGCAGTACGCGCGTCTCGGCGCGGCCACTACGCTTCCGCCGTTCCCTGCGTGCGGTACTGATCGTGAAGGAGTTGCGGCTGATCCGCCGTGACCCGCTGCTGCTCATGCAGCTGCTGCAACAGAGCATCTACGTTCTGCCTCTGTGCCTGGTGCTGTGGCGCCAGCCACTGGGCACCGCCGGCCGCGTGCCCTGGGTGTGGCTCGGGATGATTCTGGTGTGCGGCACCCTGGCCACGGCACTGGCCTGGATCACCATCGCCGCGGAGGACGCACCGGAGTTGCTGACGGCCGCGCCGCTGACACGGGCAACGGTGGTGCGCGCCAAAATCGAAGCCGCGCTGCTGCCACTCGCGCCGCTATGGCTGCTGCCGTTGCTGGTCCTGTGGCGCACCAATCTGTGGTTCGCAGTGTCGCTGACCCTGTGCGCATTCGGGTGCAGCGTCAGCACCGCCCTGTTGCAGGTCTACCGACCTCCCGGCAGGCGCGACAGCTTCAAGACACGCAGCCGCGGGGCACCCGGCAAGGGCTTCATTGAAATGGGGGTAATCCTGTCTTGGATACTGATTTGCGCCCTGGTGACGTGGATCGGCGGGCGGCCCGTCGCACGTCACGCCGCCCCCAACGACGGCTTCGTCCAAGAGCTGCGTCACAAGACCGTTCGCTCGTCGCAACCGATCCGAAACATGGCAGGCAATAATGTCGAACCGTCGGTGGAAACCGTTGCTGCGGCAGGCTAAGTTGCCGGCCAGACCAAGACCGCGCTTAGGACGCGTAGAGTAGTGATCATTGAATAGCCAGAGCATATTCCCGCCCGAGGACGATGAGGACACCATCGAAATCGAGCTGACTCCCAAGGAGATGCGTCGCCTGTCGCGGGCCGGCCGCGCCGCACGCACCTTCAAAGGACAATATCGTCTGTGGTCCGTGCCCTTTGCAGCAGCGTTGATCGGCATCGTAGTCGGCATCGCGGCATCCAACGCCTGGCGACCCACGCGGCCACATCCGGTCCCGCAACGGATTGCCCCATCACCCGCCCCCCGAAGCACCCCACCGACCGCTGTCCACCCCGCGGTGCTCGCCGTGCCGCAGGCGCCGCAGCCATTACAGTTACCGCAGGCAGCGCCGGATCCACCGGTGCGCGTCAAAAACCCGTTTGATGCTCACGAAGTATTCGAGTTTCCGGCGGGAACCACCCGGGCCGAGGCCCGGCGGAAAGTCTCCGAACTGCTGATGCAACGTGCCGCTGAGCGGCGCGCTCCGGCTAAGGGCAGTGAGCCCGCCAACTAGCGCAGGCGTTGTTCCAGCTGCCGCGCAAGTTCAGCAATGTCCTGCAGGTCCTCGGACTCGATTTCGGTGGCCGGATCCGCGGCGTACGGAGCGGGTGACGGCGCCAGCGGCACATCGGGGACTGTGGCTGGCTGCGGCACGGCCGACCTGACCTCCTGGGGCACGGGGATTCTCGCGGGTATTACCCACTCCCGGTGCTGATCGATCCAGCGTTGATAGCGCTCGAACGACCACATCCCCTCCTCGCCCCCGGACTGGATGACGTTGGCCAGATGGCCAAATTGCCCAGCGCGAATCGTGCCTTTGGCCGCGGAGCTGGTCAGCAGCAGCTCACATCGCGGTACGCGCAAATGCTGTGCGCTCAGGAACTCCAGTCGCTGGCATAGAACCCCGACCAGGCAGTCGGCAAGTTGCGCACGGATGTTGCCTTGGATCTCGGGGGCAAAGGACATGCAGATGCGGGTGAGCGCTTCGGCGCAACTGGCCGAATGCATGGTCGCCAGGACCAGGTGCCCCGTCTCGGCCGCGTTCAGGGTCAGCCGCATGACTTCCGGCGTGCGCATTTCTCCGATCACCAGCACATCGGGATTTTCGCGCAGCGCGTCGGTGATCGCCTGTTCGAAACTTGGCGAGTGAGTGGGTACCTCGCGTTGCCGGATGAACGAGCGGCGGTTGGCAAAGAGATACTCGAGCGGGCTTTCGAGGCTGATGATGTTGCAGGCCCGGGACGCGTTGATGTCCTCGACCAGCGCGGCCAGCGTCGTCGATTTACCGGACCCCGTCGGCCCCGAGATCACGACCAGGCCCGTCGGCGCCTCCGTCAGTCGATGCAGATCCGGATGCAGGTTGCAGGATTTCAGGTCCTTGACCGAGGGCGCGAGCAGCCGCACGGCCAAGGCAACGCCCCGGATCGTCTTGTACGCGTTGATGCGACAGCGGATGCCTGCAACGTCGAGGGAGACATCCGCCGAGCCGCGCGTGCGAAACACGCCCCACCCTTCATCGCCGAGAAGTTCGCGGACAATCCGCGTCAGCTCGGGAGCCGTGGCGATGTCCGATGTCGACTGCAATGCGCCGCGGATCCGGTAGGCGAGCGCACCACCGGCTTCGGCATGCAAATCGCTTGCTCCGAGCTCACGCCCGCGGACGATCCAATCCCGGAAGTTCATGCAACGGCGCCCATGCACGAACCATATCGCATGAACGGTCCAGCGAAAAGCTAGAAGTCGCGAGCCAGCGCGCGGTCGATTGCCGACCGGGGAGAACGGCCTTCGGTATAGAAAGTGCGCCAAGCGTCCCAGTTCACTTCGTCGATCTCGATGGAGCGCAGAACACCGCTCACATCCGCGCGCAACAGCGCGACCACCGCGCGCTGCCACAGCACCCAGTTCATCAGTTTCATGTGGCCTACTCCTGCCGCCGACTGCTGCTGTTCCATTTGCGCCTCCAATTCGGTTTTCAGTTGGAGTACGGCGGTGCACCAAAGGTTCCAAGCGCGCGACGCGTGTTGATTCGTGCGTACGACAACGAACCGTAACAATCCGTATCGCTACGCCCGTTACATGTGCTGCGTCTCACGCGTAGCGAGCCAGGAGCCGGCCAGGATGACTGCAAATGCCGTCACACCGCCCAGGCCCAGTCGCTCGTGGAGCAGGCCGACGCCCAGCAGCGTCGCGACGACCGGATTAATATACGTAATGATCGCCGCGCGCGCGGCGCCGGCGTCGCGGACCAGGAAGAACATCAGCAACATGGCCACCGCCGTGCACAGTACGCCCAGCACGGCGATCGAGTACAGTGCAACCGCGGAAGGCCACCGCTGCGGCAGGGTCGCGACCGCCGGCAACACCAATACGGCGCTCGCGACGGCGAGGCTTGCCGCAACCGGCCCGATCGAGTCCAGCCCGCGAAGATCCTTCTGAATAATGAGTGGGCCCACGGCATACCCGACCGCGGCCAGAATCATGCATCCGACACCGGCCCAGCCCAATGGGCCAGAGATGGTGCCGAATCCCAGCAGGGCCACCACGCCGCACAGGCCGAGCAACAGTCCGAGGGTTCTGCGAGGTCCCAGTCTTTCATGTACGCCGAAGAAGCGGCCGATGACGGCGATGATAATGGGCACGCCGGCAATGAGGATGCCGGTAACCGAGGAACTGATCCAGCGCTCCCCAAGCGAGATTGCCGAGAAGGGCACGACGAACTCGACCGCAGCAAAAGCGCACACGGCCGTCATGTGAGTTTTGAGCGGACGCAACGCCCCACGCTGCCACGCGACCGGCAGCAGGATCACAGCGGCAAGTGTTATTCGACTCCAGGCAACTACGAAGGGTGAAAGTTCCTGGACCGCGAGTCGGATGAAGAAATACGGCAAGCCCCAGATGATCCCCAGGGCCACGAATGCCAGCCAGCCCCGCCAACTCACTGAATATGAACTCCCGGGAACCTCAACCCTGCCATCTTACCCTTGCCCCATGGCAAGCGACGGACCCGGCCTAGGATTCGCGGTCGAAAGCCTCTACTGTCTTGGGCCAATCCTGCTTCAGCAAGCGCGACAAGGCCCGATCCGCCAGCAGCCGCCCACCGGTCTGGCAGCGCGCACAGTAGTTGGTCTCATTGTCGGCGTAGCGAATGCGTTGCACGGGTGTGCGACACACGGGGCATGGCTGGCGGAAGCGGCCGTGCACGGCCATATCGGCGCGAAAGGCCGTTACCTTCTCCGGAAATTCCCCTGCGGCATCCTGGCGCAGGCGCTGCGTCCACAGCTGCATCTGCTCTCGTGTCGCGGCGTACAGGCGCGCGACCGCCTCATCCTCGATGCGACTGGTCAGCATGACCGGCGAGAGCCTGGCGGCGTGCAGGATTTCATCCGAATAAGCATTGCCGATACCGCTGAAAAGCTTTGGATCAGTCAGCGCCCGCTTCAGCGTATGGTTCTCGCTTCGCAGCCGATCACCGAATTGCGCGAGGCTCGATTGCATGATGTCGATGCCTCCGGGATCCTGAAGCGCCAACTGCTCCTCCCCCTGGATGAGGTGCAGCGAGGCGCGTCGCTTGGTACCGGCCTCGGTGAGCGTCAATATGCCGCTGGTGAATTCCAGGCGTGCCAGCGCCACGCGCTTGGAGATCACCGCGCCTCGTGCGAACCAATGCAGCCGGCCCGCGATCATCAGATGAAACACCAGCCATAACTGTGTCTCCAGACCGATTGCCACGCGCTTGCCGATGCGCCGCACCTCTGTGACGCGCTTGCCCTGCACGGTCTGAATGGGTGGCACCGCCGTGCGCAGCAGGAACGGCGAGGGGAGAATGACATGCTCGAGACACTGGCCGACAATGCGTCGCTGCAGCGCCTCTACGTACACAGTCACATCAGGCAGTTCGGGCATGATGAAAGTTTGGCCTAGGAGCCACAATTAGGCTACCCGCGAATAGCGGTCTCCCCGAGCCTGTCAGGGCCCCGGCGCTGTGGCCGTATACGGGATCAGAACCGTACCGCTCTTCATCAACCCCGCATCATTCGTGTAGGTGAACCCGAGCGCCAATGTGCCGCTGTCCGGATTGATGGGCATATACGTGAGCGCGAGCTGGCAGTTGACCCCAGCGCTCACGCCGGTGCAGGCAAAGGTGGTAGCTGCGCTGCTCCACCCCGCCGGCAACACGGTCAAGTCCGAAGTGATCGACATTGCGCTCGCGGGATTGCCGTCGTCGGTGGCGAAGGTAACCGAAAGCATCGTACTCGTGCCGGTGACCACGGCGAGCGAGCCGGGACTTGCGGTTCCGAGGACGCTGTCGTCCGTGGTGGCCCGGTAGGGAATGTTGAGCGATCCGCTCTTCGCTTGACCGGCATTGTTTTGGTAGGTGTAGCGCAGCGCCATCGTGCCGCTGGCGGCCGCACTTGGCGCATAACTGAGCGGCAGCTGGCACGTGGTTCCGCCGGCAACGCCAGCACACGAGAAGGCACTGTCGGTACTGGTCCAACCCGAAGGCAGCGCCGCAAGGTCCGTCGTCAACTGCAGCGCCGTGGCCGTGCGCGTGTCGTCCGTGGTGAAGGTGACCAGAACGTCCGGGGTGAGCTCACCCACGATCGCATCAATCTGGCCCGAGGGTGCGGCCGTGGCGACGAGGTTGTCGTTGGTCGTGGCGGCGTACGGAATATTCAAAGACCCGGTCGTAAACGCGCCCGCCGGGCTCGTGTAGCCGTAATCCAGTTGCACCGTGCCACTCGTCAGTGCGGTGGGGGCGTAGGTGAGCGCCAGCTGACACCCGTGTCCGGTGCTCACCGTACCGCACGTGAAGCCGCTGGCGGGGCCGCTCCAGTCGGCGGGGAGCGATGACCGCGGTGACAGCAGTACGAAGTTGCGTGCGGCCTGGCCGTCGTCGGTGGTAAAGGTGATGGTGACCGCCTGGGTACCGGTCTTCTGAATCGCATTGATCTGGCCCGTGGGTGAGACGCTCGCGACGACATTGCCATTTGTGGTCGTGGAGTACGGCAGATTGATGGCGCCCGTGCGGGCCAGGCCGGAACCATCTGTATAGCCGTAGCTCAATGTGAGCGTGCCGCTGCCAGCCACCTTCGGCGCGTAATTCAGGACCAGCTGGCAGCCGCTGCCATTACTGATGATGGCGCAGGAGAATCCGGGCGTCGTGGTGCTCCAGCCCGCCGGCAGCGAAGACAGGTCCGACATCATTGTCAGACCGGTCGCCGCGTTGCCATCGTCGGTGGTGAAATTTACGCTGACCGATTGAGTTCCGGTGCCGCTTGCGGCGTTGATCTGACCGATGGGCGCCGGCGTCGCGACAATGTTGTTGCTCGCGGTTCCTGCGTAGGGAATGCTGAGCGAGAAACCCGGCGGGGTGCTTTGGTCGCCGACATACACATAGCCGATCTTGAGCGTCCCGGTCTCGACCGCGGTTGGTGCATAGGTCAGCGTCAAAACGCAGTTGTTTCCGGAGCCGGTCACGCTGCAGGTGAAATCGCCTCCCCCGCTCCAGTGCGGCGGCAGCGTGGTGTTCGACAGCGCGAGCCCGGATATCGGACGCCCATCCACGGAGGTGAACGCAACCGTGATCGTCTGGCTGGCGCCGGAAATCACCGAGACGGTGCCGGCGACCGAGGGCGTTGCGTTCACGGAGTCAGTCGGTGGCGTCGGACTCCCACCGGTGATGAGGCCGGGGCTGGTAGTGGTGTGGCCGCCGCTGCCGCTGGCGGCGCCTGAACCGGCAGCGCTGCCGATTGCCGCGCCAGTGCTGGTGCTGCTTCCCACGTCGAAATTGCAGCCCACCAGCAGCGGCAGCGCGCAAACCCCGCTGAGCAGGGTCCGATGGATTGATGGCATTTTCCTCGACTCCCCGGAAAGCGAGGACTTCCCCGACGACCGGATGAAAGGCTACAAGGTAATGCCCGATCGAGCGCTCGCCGACTTCGTTAACTGCGTCACGAAACCACTTATGTCGCTCGCGAGGCGCGAGATAAACCGCAGGTCGATGCCATCTCTTCAACTTAATTGCGTCGCTAAGCAGCGACGCATGTGTGGCACACTCCATTGATGTTCAAATTATTCACGGACATCAGACCGATTTGCGTTATCTGCCTCTGCGCATGGGCAGCGCTCATCGGTGGCTGCTCAAAGAGCAGCCCAACCACCGACGCCACGTTGCCTGCTCCGGCCACCGCAACGGCATTTTTAGGCAAGGAAGCGGATAACGTTGCGTGGCTGCTGTTGCGTCCAGCCAGCGCTGCCGTTTTACTCACCGAGCCGTGCGGCGCTCAGGACAAGTTTCACGAGGCAAGGCTCTTCAGTTATGAGAGCGGCAAATCGACTGCCATTTCGCAACACAGTGGCTGTTACACTGACGAGGATCGTGAGATGGGGCCGCAGGGCAAAATCAAGATCCTCGAAGGTGATGGAGCGAAGCTCGGGAACCTGTTGTTGGAAGTCCCCGTAAGCGAGGCCTTCACACCCAAGGATTTTTTCCTGCCGCTGGACAATGACCCGCGCAATACGCCTCCTAGGATTGAAGCCATCGGCGTGGGTACCACCACGTTCGAAAACAAAGTCGACTACGACCCGATAGGACTGACGCGACAACTTTGCCCAGTCGCAACGGGTTGGTTTCTTGCGCGCCATATTCCCGTAGCGAGTGCCGATCCCTATGAGAAATGCTGGAAGGAGCAAGGAAATTCCGTGGTGGTCCGTGACATTGATCAATCGGCAAATCCCCCCACCTTGGATAAATCAGAAGAACTGATAGACAAGGATCGATTCTTTGCAGCAGGGACCATCTCCAACACGCCGGCGAAGTACCAATGGCCTAAGTGACGCCGCCCCCCGCCGGGGTCCGTCGTAATTAATTCATATATTCAAAGACTTACACCGCTCATCAAACTGACGACGGGAAGATGGGCCTGCGCCCGTCAGCGCCCTCCATCGTTATGTACGGTACCGAACGAATGAACAGGCACGCCGCTGGGTAAACTTCCCGGGTGCGGATTGGATCGTTCACGGGGAGCGATTATGAACACGACCGCCGATGAAGTCGGGCGCCTGAGAGCAGCCGAACTCGAAGCCGAGCGTCACTATGGTGAGGTCGTGAAAGACTCCGACCTTTCTGCGGTACGAAACGCCGCGGCTGAGTGGAGACAGGCCGCCGAGGCACTCACCCAATACGTCGCAGAGCACCCCCAGACTCAGCGCGATAGTGGCGGGACCCTGCGATGAAAAGACAACCGCTGAGCTGGCGCGGCGCCTACACGAGCTACCGCTTCTGCGGCCACCCGCCGACATGGTCGGCGTGGCGGGCGCTTTGTTCGGTCGCCCTGCAGGAAACCGATCGCCCACGACCACCGCCTTGCCGGAACCGCGCAGACGTTCGAGGTAAGCGCTGATGACTTTGAGTGTGACTTGCTGTGCAACGGCAGCCGATATACGGCAGCCGACCAATGCCGATCAGGCTGGTTTTCCGGCTGCGGACATCGAGAAAGCTGCCTGCATTGTCATTTACGTTGCGATTTGCCGGCGGTTTCCCCGCGGCCCGGAGCGGGAGCTGTGGCACGCCTGGCTGGCACGACTTCAGTCGACGCCCAAACTGCCGCTGTCGAAACTCTTGTCCCCCGGGGAGTAGTGCGCGTGCTTCAGTGCACGGCCGGCGCCAGCGTCCCCGTATGAGTCTCGGACCAGATGGCTCGGGCCACGATGTAGGCGCGGACGTCCTCGGCATCCGCCGGCGGCAGGGCCGATTTGAATGACACCATGCCGTTCTGCTTCAGCGCGCCACCCAACACGATGACCTGGAATGCGTCTGCATTCTGCAGCGCGCCGCTGTAGCGCAGATCCGGGAACATGCCGCGGGCCTGGGCTTCGGCGCCGTGGCAGGTGCCGCAGAAGCGCTCATACAGTTGTGCGCCGTGACTGAGCTGCGCCGGGCTGCCGAAGGCCGGCGGGGGATTCAGGACCTGGATGGGCGGGTCCACGGCCGCAGGCAACGCCGCGGTGCCACCCAACTTGTAGACCAGGAGCCGGGAATAGTTGGGCGCGTAGTAGTTGGAGTTGCCGCCGGGGTTGGCATTGCCGCCGGCCACGACCGCCACGTACTGCTCGCCGTCGACCTGATAACTGATGCCGCCAGCCATGACACCGGTCTGCGCCGCGGTATGCCATAGCGGTTTGCCATCGGTGGCGCTGTAGGCTCCGAACTCCTTGGCCAGCGGATTGCCGGTGAACAGCAGGCCACCGGCCGTGACCAGCGTACCGCCCGAGCGGCTGCTCCCCACGGGAATGCGCCACATCTCCCTTGCCTGCACCGGGTCCCAGGCGAGCACGAAGCCGTCGTTGCGCGGCTGCTGGTGCGCCTTCGCGTACAGCGCCGTGCCAGCCATCATGCTGACGTTCCACTTCTGGCCCATGGGGTTGTCGTCACCCTTGCGCGCCACGAAACCAAAATCGTTCTGCGACGCCGGAATGTAGACCAGCCCGGTGTCCGGGCTGAAGGACATCGGGTGCCAGTTGTGGGCACCGAAGGGACCCGGACTGGTGATGAAGCCTTTGCCTGACGTTTCATAGTCGGCAGCCTTGCTCAGCACCGGCCTACCCGTCTTCATGTCGACGCCGCTGGTCCAGTTGACGCCGGGCACGTAGACGGTGGCAGACAGCAGTTGGCCGTTGGTCGCGTCCAGCACATAGAACAGCCCGTTCTTGTTGGCCTGCATGGCCGCGTGGCGCTTCTGGCCGCCGATGGTCAGGTCGGCGACCGTGATCTGCTGGGTGGAGTCGAAATCGTAGCGGTCGTGCGGCGTGGTCTGGTAGTGCCAGGCGTAGGCACCGGTGTCGAGGTGCAGCGCCACGATGGAGGAAATGAAAAGATTGTCGTTGCGATGCTGCGGGTCCCGCTCGGCCCAGGGCGCACCGTTGCCCGTCCCCACCAGCACCAGGTCCGTCTGCGGATCATAGGTGATGGCGTCCCACGGTCCGCCGCCGCCGCCCGCCTTCCACCACGGTCCGCTCCAGGTCTTGGCGGCCGCCTGCATCTGCGGATTCTCGAAGCCCTTGGCCGGGTCGCCCGGCACAACGTACCAGCGCCAGTCGAGCTTCCCGGTCTCGGCGTCGTAGGCACTGATGAAGCCGCGCTCCTCGTATTCGTTGCCCGCCTCACCGATCAGTACCTTGCCCTTGGCCACCCGCGGGGCGCCGGTGATGGACAGATGCGATTGCTTGTCGCCGACCTGGGCCGTCCACACCACCTGACCTGTGCCGGCATCGAGGGCGACCAGGCGGGCATCAAGGGTGCCCAGGTACACTTTGCCATTCCACACGGCAACGCCCCGGTTGACCACGTCACAGCAGGCGTTGACCGCCCACTCCCTCGGTACCGCCGGATCGTAGGCCCACAGCGGCTTGCCGCTCTTCGCGTCGATCGCGTACAGCTTGCTCCAGGCGCTCGTCACGTAGATCACGCCATCGACTTCGATGGGTGTGGATTCCTGGCCACGGCGCGTGTCGAAGTCGGCAAACCAGGCCAGTCCCAACTGAGCGACGTTGTCGGCGGTGATGGACTTCAGGGGGCTGAAGCGCTGTTCGCTGTAAGTGCGGCCGGTGGACAACCAGTCCCTGCCGTCCCGCACGGAAGCCAGAATGCGCTCACCGTCGACGGCCGCGTATTTGCGGGCCGGCCCGGAACCCGCATTGGCGGCCGGGCGCTGGTTGGAAGCCGTATGAGTACCGCCGCAGGCGGCCAGCAGCGTGGCGCATGCCACGGTCAGGAACGCCAGTGGGCGCGTCATCGGATCCCCCTCAATTCTTTTTTTAGATGGACAGCAATCGACCGTGGCCAGGCACCCGACCACTATGGCCCACAAGACGCACGCCGGCGCGCAGCGCATGTGGAAGGCTCGACACCACCGGGACCTTGCAGCGCCGTTCGAGTGGCTCGAGCAGATCGAGCGTGCGCAAGCCGCCGCACGAAACCAACAGGGCATCAGGACGGTGGGCCGACTCGAACACCTCGACACTGAACTTGAGCAGGCCGTCAGCCGTTACATTGTTGATGTCGGCAACGTTTTCGACACCCAGGCCGCGAATCGTCAGTACCTCAAAGCCTTCCTCCTGGAGAAAGGCTTGCA
The DNA here is from genome assembly GCA_035485475.1 of Steroidobacteraceae bacterium. Classification (GTDB taxonomy): domain Bacteria; phylum Pseudomonadota; class Gammaproteobacteria; order Steroidobacterales; family Steroidobacteraceae; genus DAIDKA01. Next base: position 14,408 of record DATHOA010000118.1, read on the forward strand.
AACGGTGATTCACTTCCTCGTCGTAAGCGGTGGCGACCGCCAGTCGTTTGCCACCGACGCTCTTGAGCCCCTCGATCACCGCCGTACTCATGGTCACGGCCGGGCAGCCGCTCACCGTGCTCAGGCGTTGTGTGAGTTCACGGTTGAAGGCCGCGCCCTTGTAGAAGCTGAGCGACGTGCCCATCAGGACGATCGCCTGGGCACCCTGCAGCCTCAGCGCCTTCGCCGCCGGTGCGATGCGTTCGAGTACCTCATCGTAACCCTTTGGCGTCATCCTCTTCAGGCCGACGCTGGCGGCCTCAAAGCGTATGCCCGTGGGATACATGGCAGCCGCCTCGGGCGGCACCAGCGCATCAACCGGCATGACGAGGCCGAGCAGCGGGTCTTCGGTGGCGGCCTCGGCTTTCGTGGCCGCTGCGCCGGCGAGCGCAAGTTTCAGCACATCACGCCGCGAGGTCATGGCAGGCCTCCAATTTGCCGCCATAGGCGGGGGCGTTCAGTCTAGGGAGTCCGTGCGGCAGCTGTCCACTGGTCCAGCGTCAGGCTGACTTCTTTCAACGCGGCTTCGCACGCCGCACGACTCTCAGTTTGCCCGCCTTGCCGCCACCGCAGAAGAACTGCTCACGGCCATCGGACTCCAGACCTGAGATGTTCACACCCTCCGGCATCCTTATCTTTTCCTTCACCAGGTCAGTGTCTGCATCCACGCAACGCAACTCACTCTCCTCCCCTTCCCACGTGGCGTGCCAGAGGTTGCCATCCAGCCAGGTCACGCCCGTGACAAATCGATCGGAGTGGATGGTGCGCAGGACCTTCCCGCTCTCCGGATCCACCTGGTGAATCTGGCGCTGCCGATAGTGCCCGACCCACAGTGTCCCTTCAGCCCACGCCAGACCGGAATCCTCACCGCCGCCCGGGGCGGGAATGGAGCCGAGGATTTGCCCGGTTTCCGGGTCTATCTTCTGGATACGTGACTCGGCGATCTGGAACAGGTACTTGCCGTCGAACGCGGTGCCCGCATGTGCGGCGACGGTGATGGAGCGCCTGATTTTGCCGCTCGCGAGGTCAAGCTCATTCACCCGGTCGCCGGAGGCGAACCACACGTTCTCGCCGTCATAGGTGACGCCGTGCACCGCCGCTACTCCCGGGAACGGACCGTATTCGCGAACAATATCGGCTTTCTTCATGGCCGCATCTTAGTCGGTCGGCAGCGTCGCGGGGAGTAACAACACTGTCGTGAACCCCGGCAGCGGTGGCATCGTCCAGCGGCGCGCCCGCCCGCCCCCGAACGCCTGTACCTTGCCCGCCAGCGCAAGTGAATCCAAAGACCGCTGCACGGTGCGCTGGCTCGTGGCGAGCGCCAGGGCCAGAGCGGACGTCGACCACGCCTCCCCATCAGCCAGCAGCGCGAGAACGCCGGCGTGCTTTTCTTCGACGGGTCGCGCGAGCACCACGACGCGCAGCGCCCGGCGCGGCCTGAGTGCAAATCCGCCCGCCGTTGCCTGAACGTCGGCCATGGGCTTGAGTACCTTGCGCAGCCGGCCGATTTCCACGCGCAGCCGCGCGCGATGGGATTCGTCGGCGAGCTTCAGACGGAAGGCGCGCGCGACCAGTTCATCGCGCGGCACATCGCCGGGCCACGCCTGCGCGAGCGCACGCCCCAGCATCATCAACACGGGTCGTTTCGCCAGTGAGATCATTTGATCCCCGTGGCGCACGACGTGGCGGCAGCAATCCACGACGAAGGCCTTCGATGCGAATAGCGCTTCGACTTCATCGAGCACCAGCAGGCGCTCAGCACCCTTCTCGAGCAGTCGCGCGGCAGCCGTGTTCAGCAGTGCCAGCGCGCTGTCAACTTCGGCCGCGAGGGCTGGAATACCCGCGCGGGACGCCGCACGTTCGGCCCGCGCCAATGCCGCGCGCGCCCTTTGCGCATGCAGGCGCCGCATGGCGATGCCGGCGACGATGAGCTCGTGCGCGACCTGCAATGCCAGGGGAGCGTTTGCCGGTGCCTGACTCAGCGCTTGCTCCGCCTCGTGCAGCTTCCCGATCAGCAGCAGGCGCCGGATCTCCAGATAACGCGCGTGGGCGGCATTGACGGCATCACCATGCGCCTCGAGTGTGGCGCGTGCCGCTTCGAGCGCCTTCGCGGTCCAGCCCAGATCGCGCGACACCAGCGCAATCTCGGCCTCCGCGACGACACAGCGCGCCCGCGCGACCAGCTCTCGCGGACCAAAGGCGCGCCGTGCGCTGCGCAGCAGCTCGCGGGCGCGTGCGTGTTCCCCCAGTTGGGCCATCGCGATGCCGCGCAACGCGAGGCCCGGAGCGTCATTGCGCAGGGCCACGAGCTTGAGCACCCCGATGGGATCCCCCACGGCCAGCGCGCGTGCGGCAGCTGTGATCAGTGAATCCATGGCTTTCGCGTCAGACTGACAAGGGTCAGTAACTTGTTGATTCTTAAGGAGCGACCCAACCCATTATGGGCACCGAACTGATGGAGTTCTTCGGGCTGCCCTGGATCACGCGATCGCTGTAGGACACGTAGACGAGTACGTTGCGGCCGCGATCAAAGAAACGCACCACATGCAGTTGCTTGAAAAGCAGGCTGCGCCGCTCGTCGAACACCGTCTCGCCATCCTTCAGATTGCCCGTGATATGAATCACACCGATCTGGCGGCAGGCGATACTGACATCGCTCGTATCCTCCGCCACCCCCAGCGCACCTTTGATGCCGCCGGTTACCGCTCGACTGATGTGGCAGGCAACACCCTGCACTTTTGGATCATCGAATCCGTCTACCGCGATTCGATCATTGGGCCCCAATAACCGAAATCGTGTGCTGACCTGGCCGGTCGTGCCCCGTTCCGGCCGACTCCATATCCATAATGCGAATGCCAGGACCAGCAGACCCGCACATACTGCTACTACCGCGGCAATTTTTCGCATAGCTCATTCACCGGGCAAATCTTCAATTCCCGCCGGCGCCGGTATACGGAGCCGATATATGGAATAGAATATAGCGCAACAATCAGGGGGATACGGCATGCGAATGGTCCACAAGGCACTTCTGACCTGCGCGGTAGCGGCCACGTGTGGTTGCGCCGCGATGTCCGGGACGGGTGAGGTGGCATCGACACCTTCCGGCACGGGAGCTACGGCGGACTGGGCGACCTTCGGCGGCAGCAATGCCCGCACCAATGCCAACATGGCGCCGACCAAGATCACCGC
>DATHOA010000119.1:0-11005 GCA_035485475.1 Steroidobacteraceae bacterium
ACCAGCTGGCCGATGACGGCGGGCTGCTTCTCGCGCAGACGCGGGCGGATCGGGGTCAGGGCGCGAATCCGTTTGCGGGCCTTGAGCATCCAGGCGCCGGCGGGGAGTGGGTTGAACCAGCTGCGGCGCAGCAAGGGCGAACGGTCCGTGGCCTGCGCCGTCGTCGCCACCCCGCTGCCCCAGGGGTTGCAATACAGGTAGGCGCGCGTTGCGACGACTTCATAGCCCAGCAGCACCAGCCACTCGCGCACCCGGCCGGCCGAGAGAATGCGGCGCATGCCTGGCGGAAATCCCGCGCGCGAGCTGTGCGCCCGCACCCCCCACAGGCTGAAGGGCTGGAAGCCGAGCACCACCAGCTGACCCTCGCCGGAGAGCACCCGGTCGACCTCCCGCACAATGGCATAAGGGTCGGAAGCGAACTCCAGGGTATGGGGCAAGAGCACTGCATCGACGCTGTCGCGGCCGATCGGCAGCGCGGCGGGCCTGGCAATGATGTCGGTCGCGCCGTCGTCGGCACTGGGGGCCACCACGATTTTGCGGCGTGTGCGGCAGCCGGCCAGCAACTCGCGCCCGGGTCCCCACGCGCCCACCTGCAGGAATTCCCAGCCAAAGACATCTTCCAGTGCCTCGCCCAGAAGCTGAGCCTCGGCAGTAAGAAGGGACTTACCCAGTGGCAACTGCCAGAAGGAACGCAGGGCTGTGTAGCGGTCAGGCACGGTGGTTAAGTATCCGTGAGTTATGTGAGGTGGCACAAATAAAGAGTAGCCATTTTGTGAAGTTACCAGTTACAGTCGGACTCAGAAATACGTACGTTCGTGTCCCGGGGGGCAAGTCCCACGGTAGACCGACAGATTCTTTCGAACATACGACGATGAGTGCGCCGGCGTCCTACAGACCCTCGCTGGCTGCCCGATGACTATGCCATCTTCCTCGTGAGGGACCGGACTTTGACTTCGAAAGTACTGCGCCGAGCGCTTCCGACCCTCACCGCTGGCGCGATTCTCACCCTCGCCGCCTGCTCGACCCCGCCACTGGTTCAACCCGGACCGATCGCTCTGGAACCCGTCGCGGTCCTGCCGGTCACCACCATGTCCGACTCGGCGCTGCCCCAGCGGCAAAGCAGTGCCGTGGCGAATACGTCCAGCGCCGCCGATGAGACGCCTGCCCCGGTCGCGGCGAGCGCGCCGCCGCGAGCGCTCGATTACAGCGACCTGTTCGATCGCATTCGGGCGGGGTTCAAATTGCCGGATTCGGATCACGCCGCGATCGACCGTGAGCTTGAGTGGTACGCGGGCAATCCCGACTATCTGGGTCGCGCCTTCAGCCGCGCCGACCTTTATCTGTATCACATCGTCACCGAGCTCGAGGCCCGCGGCATGCCGCTGGAGCTGGCGATGCTGCCGGTGGTCGAGAGCGCCTTCGAGCCATACGCCTATTCGCACTCCAGTGCGTCGGGTCTGTGGCAGTTCATACCCGGCACCGGTTCGCGCTACAACCTCAAGCAGGACTGGTGGTATGACGGCCGCCGCGACGTCATGGAATCCACCCGCGCCGCCCTGGACTACCTGCAGGCGCTGAACACCGAATTCAACGGCGACTGGCTGCTGGCCATCGCCGCCTATAACTGTGGCGAAATGAACGTCGAGCGCGCCGTGGCGCGCAACCAGGCCGCGGGGCTGCCCACCGACTTCTGGAATCTGAAGCTGCCGGCGGAAACCCGTGCCTATGTGCCGAAGCTGCTCGCCATGGGGCGAGTCGTGGCCCATCCGGAACGCTATGGTCTGTCCTTCAACAAGATCCCCAATCAGCCCTACTTTGCCAAGGTCGACACCAAGGGCCAGATTTCGATGCACGTGGCGGCTGAAATCGCCGGCCTTTCGGATGCCGAACTGTATGAATTGAACCCGGCGTTTCATCGCTGGGCGACGGACCCCGCCGGCCCCTACTCGCTGCTCGTGCCCGCGGACACCGCCGAGGCATTCCGCACCAGCGTGATTCAGCTAACCGATGATCAGCGCCTGAACACCAAGGAATACGCGGTGCGCCGGGGTGACACCATGAACCTGGTGGCGCGGCGCTTCCGCACCACGGCCCAGGAACTGCGCGAACTGAACAATCTGCCCAGCAAGGGGGCCCTGCTGGTCGGCACGGCACTGCGGGTGCCCTCCGAATCCAACCTGCTCCCCGGGAAGGCCCTGCGTGCCGCCGCGCTGGTCGATGGCCGTGAGCATCGTTCACGTCGGCAGCGCTCCCGCGTCGTCGTGCGCCGGGGCGAGACCCTCTGGGCCATCGCCCACAAGCATGGTGTCGATGTGAATGCGCTGGCACTGATGAATGGCATGCAGCCGAACACCGTGCTGCGCACCGGTCAGCGCCTGCGCCTGGCCACCGCCTCCGGCACCGCGAATATCAGCGTGGACGATGACGAGGCGGCACGCGGCAGCGGCGGTGGCGCGCAAGCCGCGGATAGCCGCTCGATGACACACACCGTCCACGCCGGTGACACCCTGTTCCATGTCGCGCAGGAATACCACGTGAGCGTTGCCCAGGTGGCCAGCTGGAATCGTCTCAGCAAGACCAAGCTGGTCCCGGGACAGAAGCTCGTGATTCACCAGTCCGCGCCCTGACATGGGTTTTCTTGCGGGCAAGCGTGCCCTGATTGTCGGCGTTGCCACGGACCGCTCCATCGCCTGGGGCATTGCCCAGGCCATGCAGCGCGAAGGCGCCACCCTCGCCCTGTCCTACGCCAACGACAAGCTCAAGGAACGGGTGGTGCCGCTGGCGCAAACCTTGGGCGCCCTCACCCTGCCGCTCGATGTATCGCGCGACGAGGACATCAGCGCCGCGTTCGCCTTCATCGACCGGGAGTGGGGCTCACTGGACATCCTGGTGCATGCCGTGGCGTTTGCGCCCCGTGAGGCCCTCGCCGGCAGCTTCATCGACAACACCTCGCGCGCGGCCTTCCAGATGGCCCACGATATTTCCAGCTACAGCCTGACGGCATTGACCCGGGCCGCGGCGCCCTTGATGGCGGATCGCCAGGGCGCGGTGCTCACCCTGTCCTATCTGGGCGCCGTGCGCAGCCTGCCCAGCTACAACGTCATGGGCTTGGCGAAGGCCAGCCTGGAGGCCAATGTGCGCTTCCTGGCCGCGGACCTGGGCCCGCGTGGCATCCGGGTGAATGGTATTTCGGCAGGCCCGGTGAAGACCCTGTCAGCGGCGGGCATTGCCGGATTTCGCAAAATGCTCAGCCGCGTCGCCCAGGCGGCGCCGCTGCGCCGGAACGTGACGCCGGAGGAGGTGGGCAATGCGGCCGCCTTCCTGTGCTCGGATCTGGCCAGCGGCATCACCGGGGAGATCACCTACGTGGATGCCGGCTTCAACACCGTGGGCATGAGCTTCCCCGAGGATGACGCGGCGGACTGAGCGCCGGCCTACTGCTGCTCGAATACCCCGATGTTCTTCTGCACCTTGGCCGTCTTGCGCGCCTGTTCTATGTAGGCACGCGCATCATCTTCGCCGTACTGCAGGGCAAGCTGGTGGGCCTGGGCCGAGATCTGCTGCGGGTTGGCAGGCGCGGTATCGACGCGCACCGCCATGATGCCCAGCACCAGGGCGCCGCCATCAGGCTGCGGCAGCGCCTGGTACAGCGGCTGATGCTCGCCGGGCTTGGGTGCGATGAACGCCGCCTCGCGGATCGCCGCCGGCACGGAAGGATCCTGGCGCCCGACGAAGCGCGCCGCCTCGGCCGTCACGCCCAGTTCCTTGGCCACGGCATCAAAATCCTTGCCCGCCTGCAGCTCTTTGGCCGCCGCTTCGGCCGCCTGCAGGGCGGCCTGACCGCCGGCTTGCTTGCGCAATTGGGCGACGATCTGATCATGAACGCTGGCCAGCGGCTTGGGCGCCGGCAGCGCATGCGACAGGTCCTTGACCAGCAGCAGCCGATCGTTGTCCAGCACGATCGGCCCACCGATGCGGTGCTCGCCCAGCACGGCATCACCGAATACCAGGTCCTGCAGATCCTTGGAGGCACCCAGGTCGCCGCCGCCGGTGCCGCGCAAGTAGGCGGGGACATCCCCCACCGTCAGGCCGAATTCCTTTGCCAGCAACTCCAGCGTCTGTCCCGACTGATCGATCTTCTGCTGGATCTGCTCCTGCATGTCACCGAACTTGTCGGCCGCGCGATCGTGCCTGAGCTGATCGAGCACATCGGTGCGCGCCTCCTCGAAGGTCTTGCCCTTGGCCGGTACCACTTCATCGAGCCGGATGACGTGGTAGCCGTACTTGGTACGCACCGGGGCGCTGATGTCCGCGGGCTTCATGGCGAATAGCGCATCGGCGAACGGACCTTCGAGGCTGCCGCGCTCGACCAGACCCAGATCGCCGCCCTGGGTCGCGGAGCCCGCGTCATCGGAGGACTGCTTGGCCAGCGCCTCGAAATTGGCGCCCGCCTTCAACTTCGCCTCGATGTCCTGGGCCTTCTTCAGGGCCGTGGCATCGTCGATTTTGGCGTTCACCGCCACCAGGATCTGGTGCGCGCGGCGCTGTTCGGTGGAAATGTAGCGGTTCTTGTTCTTCGTGTAGTAGTCCTGCAGATCGGCATCGCTCACCGTGATCTGCGCGGTCACCTGCGCAAGAGTCAGCTGCGCGTACTGCAGGTTCACCGACTCCGGGGTCATGAACTGCGGCTTGTGCGCATCGTAATAATCCTGGACGGCGGCATCGGACACCTGCGCGGCAGCCGCGTACTTGTCCGCCGGCAGCACCACGTAGCGGATCTGGCGTTCCTGGTCGCTCAGTGCGTGCAGGCGTTCCACTTCGGTGGGCGTGACGAACTGGGAAAGCTGGATGCCGTCCTCCAGCTCGCGGCGCTCCAGGTCGGTCTTCAGATCATTGGCGTACTGGTCCGGAGTGATGCCCGCCTGCGCCAGGCGCGACTTGGCAACTTCCGCGTTGTATTGGCCGTCCAACTGGAACGCGGGTTCGGCACGCACTGCGGCGGTCAGCTGCTGCTGCGAAACGCGATACCCCAGATCATTGGCGCGATCAGTGATCAGGGCACTGCGCACCGCCTGTTCGAGCAACTGGTCCTCCAGCAGTGCACGCTGGCTGGCGGGGATCTCGCCACCGAAGCGCTGCTGCCACTGGTTCTGTTCGCGCTGCCAGGAGGCACGAACGTCCTCATAAGCAATCGTGTGGCCATTGACCTTGGCCGCGTAGTTGCTGCTGCCAAAGTTCAGATTGGAAATGCCGTAAGCACCCCACGCAGCAAAGATCAGTGCCAGCGCACCGAACACCGTATACGTGAGCCACTTGTGGCCCTTCAGGCTGTCACCAATTTGTTGCAGCATCACTTAGGGTCTTTTGAAGATGGCGGAGCGGACGGGACTCGAACCCGCGACCCCCGGCGTGACAGGCCGGTATTCTAACCAGCTGAACTACCGCTCCAGCTTTAGGGGAGCGGGATTGTACAGGGCAAATTTGCCGGATGCCACGTGACTTTGCCCTTGACAGGCGCGTCCTTTACAGCTGCCAGCCGCCACCGAGCGCCTTGAACACACCGATCTGATCCTGCGCCACAGCCCCGTCCGAGGTCGCCACGGCGGCCTCTGCGGAGACCAGTGTGACCTCGGCAGTCAGTACATCGAGGTCACTGGTCGCCCCTGCCAGGAACTGCTCATTGGCCATGTCGAAGGACTGGCGCGCCCGGTCGCGTGCTTCGACCAGGTCCTGTCGTCGGGCCAATTCGGCACCATATGTCGCAAGGGACTGATCGGTCTCCTTCAGCGCCTGCAACACCACCCCGTCAAAGCCGGCGACTGCCGCCTGCTCACCGGCGCGCGCCTGGTGGATACGGGCCCGCACCCCGGACTGGTTCGGAAAGCTCCAGCTGATGCTCGGTCCGATGCCCCAGGTCAATCCGATACTGTTGAATAACTGGTTGGGCTGCGTCGCGACCGCGCCATAGCTGCCCAACAGTGAAATGCGCGGGTATAGGTCCGCCGTCGCGACGCCAATGCGCGCCGTCGCAGAAGCCACGTGCCGTTCGGCCTGGCGCACGTCCGGTCGGCGCGCGAGCAGCGAGGCCCCATCACCCACGGGCATCAGCGCCTTGAGCGTCGGCGGCTGCGCACAGTCCTGCGCCGCCGGCGGCGCCCCGCCCGCGGGTCGACCCAGTAACTGCGCCAGCTGGAACAGCGCCGACTGGCGCTGGCCAATGAGCGGCGGGAGCGAGGCGCGCACCTGCGCCGCCAGCCCCTGTGCACGCACCACATCAAAATCCGCGGCGGCGCCCGCATCGCGCCGATCCTGGGTGATCTGCAGTTCATGCGTGACCACAGCAATGGAATGGCGCGTGACCGCAATGGCTTCACCGAGCGCACACACCTGCGCGTAGGCACGGGTGGTCTCGGCCGCCACCGTGATTTTCACCACGTCACGCGCGGCGAGTGCGGCATCGGCGTCGGCCCGCGCCGCTTCAATGGCGCGACGTACGTGGCCGAACAGGTCGACCTCGTAGGACACATCGAGCAACGCGTCGTAGAACCAGAAGCTCTCCGGAGCATGGCCGCCAAGCTCCAGGATCTCATCCGTTACCGGATCGCGAGCGCGCTCGGTACCGAGGCCGATTTCGGTTTGCGGATAGCGCCCCACTCGGGCCGACTCCAGCGTAGCGCGCGCGGCCGCGAGATTGGCCGCGGCAATCGCCAGATCGGTGTTGGCGCGGAAAGCCTCCTGCACCAGATCATTCAGCACCGGGTCCTGGTACAGCTGCCACCACTGCGGTGGCGGTTCACTGGGGATGGCCTGCGCCTCGGTCGTCCCCAGGAGCGCTGCGCGCGTGCCCGGCTGTGGCGCTGGTGCACGATAGTCGGGGCCCACGGTGCAGCCGGCCAGCCACGCGGCGCAGAGCACGACCGCAACTCTCATGGCGCCTGCGCCTCGCGTCGCGGGAAGATGGGCACATGCGAGGCAGGCCCGGGTGGCGCCGCGCGGCGCGTCACGATGAGTATCACGGTAATGGCCGTGGCGCCGGCCAGCACCACGAAGGAGTCCAGGATGCCCTGCGTGATCGAGGTGGCATGGACGATGTTATTGAGCACCGCCGCACCGCGCGTGGTTGCCGAGGTCGGATCTCCCGCGCTCGCCGTCGCAGCGCCATAGGCCTGGATGCGCTGCAGGACCTGCACATCGCCGATCTGGATATGCTGACCCAAGAGATTCGAGGCCACCTGGCCGCGCACCCGCAAAAAGGTGGTGATGAAGGCCAGTCCGATCTCACCGCCCATGATGCGCGCGGTCTGCAACGCGGCACCGAAGGTCAATGCGTCCTGCGGCCGCAGATGCAGGACGGCAAAGAACACCGTGCCCGACAGCGCGAAGCTCTGACCCACGGCCTGCACCAGTTGCGAGGGCAGGAACTGGTCGGTGCCCCAGCTGGGCGTGAGTCCATGCGCCACCATCAAGCAGCCCGCACAGATCAGGATGAATCCGCAGGAGGCCACGAAGCGCGGGTCCATGCGCCGCATGCTGTAGCCGGCGACCAGGCAAATGAACAACTGCGGCAGCGCCAGCCAGATCAGCGACTGCCCCACTTCCAGTGCCCGGTAGCCGCGCACCGTGGTCAGGAACTGCGGAATCAGGTATGCCGTCGACAGGATGGTCAGGCGCAGGAATCCGACCAGGACCAGCAGCCGCGGCAACGGGGCGGTGAAGGCAACCTGCAGGTTCACCCCCGGATTCGCGGTCCGGCGTTCGTGAACGAAGAATGCCACCAGCAGCACCGCCGCGGCGCAGATGAGGCCCCACTCCAAGCCGGAGTTTTGCCAATCGAGCCGGTTGCCCTGATCGAGCGCGGCGTAGATGAGACCCAGCCCAATGCCGCCCGATAGCAGGCCGAACCAGTCCGGCGCCGGCACTGCCGTATTGACCGCTTCCGGAGGTGTCCCGACCTTGAGGCAATACCACATGCCCACCGCAAGCGGTACGTTCTGCCAGAAGATCCAGCGCCACGACAGATGCTCGATATACCACCCCTCGAGGGAGGCGGAAATGTTCAACGACACTTCCAGGTTCAACGCGTACAACGCAATGCCGTAGGCCCACACCTTCGGTGGCATATTGCGCAGGACGAACCCGAGCGTGAGCGGGATGAAACACCCGGTCGCCAGGCCCCCGACGAACTGCAGCCCCAGCATGGTCTGGATATTCGGTGCATAGGGCTGGATCAGGCTCACTACCGCAAACGCGGCGGCCGCCTCCATCAGTACCCGGCGCGTGCCATGCACGGCGCCGAACCAGATGGCCGCCGGCGCCATGAACATCTGGCCCACCGACTGCGCCGTGGTGATCCAGGCCCCCTGGTCAAAACTGGCATGGACGGCGCCGCGGATATCGGCCAGTCCGAAGCTCGACAGGCGCGAGGTCACCGTGGAAATGAAGGTGCCCATCAGCACCGCCGCGAGTCCCAGCCAGGGAATGCGCGGGCCATCGCTCACCTGACGCTCCCCCGGGTATCGACCGTGGCGACCACCGACATGCCCGGCCGCAGCCGATCGATCAGCCCATCGGCATCGTCCACCGAGATCTTCACCGCCACGCGCTGCACGACCTTGGTGAAATTGCCGGTTGCATTGTCCGGTGGCAGCAGGGCGAACTGGGAGCCCGCCCCAGGGGCGAATGCCAGCACCCTGCCGCGCAGGGTATGCCCCGGGTAGGTGTCGACGGCGATGGTCGCCGGTGCCCCCACGTTCATGTGCGTAAGCTGAGTTTCCTTGTAGTTGGCCAGCACCCAGATGCGCGGCAACGGAGTGAGCGTCGTGATCTGGCCACCGACGCCAACCAACTGTCCCGGCTTCAACTGGCGCTGACCGATGACGCCATCCTCCGGGGCGCGTATTTGGGTATAGCCGAGATTAATGCGCGCGGCATCCAGCGCCGCCTCCTGGGCCGCAAGGGCCGCCTGCGCCTGTATCCGCTGGGCATCCAGCACGTGCAGCTGCTGCTCGGCCCCGCTCTCCTGCGCCCGCGCCTGTTGCAACTGCGCGGCCAACTGCGCCGCGGTGGTCTTCAGTTTCTCGCCCGCCTCGGTGGATGAGGATCCGGTGCTCAGCAGCTTCTGCTGGCGGGCCAGGTCGCGGCCATTCTGATCAACGTTCGCCAGCACCGCGTTGATGGCGGCCTGCGCCGCCTGCACATTCGCATCCTGCAGCCCGTGCTGCGCCTTGATGGTGCCGATCTGCGCGGCGGCCGCGGCCACTCCGGCGCTCAGCTGCGCGACTGCCGCCTTGTAGTCATCATCGACCAGCTGGGCGATGAGCTGGCCTTTACGGACGCGATCGTAATCCTGCACCGGCATCTCGCGGATGTATCCGGACACGCGCGCCGCGATGGGAGTGAGATCGGACTGCAGGTAGGCATCATCGGTGCTCTGCCGCCGCTCATTGCTTTCCCAGATCCGCCAGCGCGTGGTGATGATCAGCAGCACCGACAGGGCCAGGAGGAAAATGATGGCGCGCCAGATCCAGTCCGGCGCTGCCCTGAAAGCGGCCCATGGGTCTCTTCCGGACATCAGCAAATCCCCGCCTCTGAAATGAGCTAACGCTCAAGGTCCATGTGACGATAGCCAGCGGCAAACGGGTACGCAACATAATCCCAACCGCTAGGAAATTTACCGTTAATAATCATTGTGTTGTGGACATTTTACACTCATGTCCTACGTCGGTCGGCGGATTCCGACGCCAAGCTGAGGCGTCGACTTCTTAGCGCACTACCGCAATTACACCAGTGTCCCTCCCGTACATTTTGGGAGGACACCAATGTCGAAAGTTCTGTCCGTGTTAGTTCTATCACTAGCGGCGACAAGCGCGGCCCACGCGTTTGAAACCGCCCCACCGTGGGTGCAGCACGCGGTGGCAAACCATGAAGCGCTCAAAACGGATCATGATGGGTCAAAGTCGACTGCCGCGACCGATCCACCAGCCGCCGCACCGGAGATCGATCCGGCCGGCGCCATGAGCGCCTTCACGCTGCTGGCGGGGGGCCTGGCGGTGCTACGCAGCCGTCGCTCCGTCCAAAAGCGCAAAGACTAGCGTCGCGAGGAGTAGCGCTGCGAAGAGCAGCGCTGGAAATCCGGTCTGCGGCAACGCAGGCCGGAGTTCTTCAATTGGTGGGGCGACGCCGCTACGTCTTCGGCGCCACCGGCATGATGCGTTTCATAAAGTCCGCAAACAGCGGAACCGTAAACGCGGTATCTCCATGTGCAGGGCTGTAAATCATGCCTTTCTTGATCAGTCCATTGCGAACCGGTGCAATACTTTGGACCTTGACGCCAAGGCGTTCGGCGATTTCGCCGGAACGCTGCACCGTCTCGCCCATATCGGCGAGAGCGCGCAAATACTGTTTCTCTCGTGGAGTCAGGCGATCGAATCGGACACGGAAGAAGTTTGTATCCAGCCGACGTATCGACTCATCAGTGGCCCTATGGGTTCTGCATGGGACTCATGGTATAGCGATGTTATCTCGTCTTGAGATAAACCGTAAATACATTGATAACCTTTACTAAATTCGCTACAAATTGCCTCGGCTCGCTCGCACCAGTCGCTGCATAAAGCCACGGTTGGGACAGAGCTAACGCGTGGAATTGGTGGGTGCTGACGGGATCGAACCGCCGACATTCGCCGTGTAAAGGCGACGCTCTACCAGCTGAGCTAAGCACCCGGTGAACGGGCAATCTAGCACGTGCCCCTAGGCGAGGAAATTGGTCGCCGCGACGATGGCGCCGACCGCGGCCGCCAGGATCCCGATCACGGGAAATAAGCGTTTGCGGGCCAGGAAGTACAACGAGGTCAGCACCAGGCCCAGCTCCAGCAACCCCTCACCCAGATCCAGCCGCAGGCCCCTGGCCTCCTCGCGGCGGCTTTCGGCCTCGCGCGCCTGCGCTTCGGTCTGAATTTGCGTGGCATCGGCGGCGTAGCGGTCGCGCTCCTTGGCGTACCGGCCGCCG
>DATHOA010000120.1:0-11469 GCA_035485475.1 Steroidobacteraceae bacterium
GGTCCGGAAGAATGACTCGGACGGGAGCTTGTGCTCTGCGGGACATGGTTCGAACTCCTTACCGGATCACTTCTTCGGGCGCTTCGCGCCGTACTTGGAACGACTCTGCTTGCGCGCGGCCACGCCGGCGCAGTCCAGGGAGCCACGCACCGTGTGGTAACGCACACCGGGAAGGTCCTTCACACGGCCGCCGCGGATCAGCACCACCGAGTGCTCCTGCAGGTTATGCCCTTCACCGCCGATGTAGCTGGTGACCTCATAGCCGTTCGTCAGCCGCACGCGGCACACCTTGCGCAGCGCCGAATTCGGCTTTTTCGGGGTGACGGTGTAGACGCGCGTGCACACGCCGCGCTTCTGGGGGGCCGCACCAAGTGCCGGCACCTTCGTTTTTTCCGCCCCCGAGCGTCTCGGGTTCGCGATGAGCTGACCTGTGGTGGCCATTAATTCTCCAAAATACAATCAGTTGCGCCTTAGACGAAACACCGGGCCGCCTTGGGAGGCGGCCCGGTGCAACATAAAGGCGCTGTTTACGATACGGCGAGTCTTCGGCCGGATCGACAAAGGCCGGCGATTCTAGGTACCGACCTCTATCGTGTCAACTAACCTGCCGGGCTCGCTTCTTCCTCGGCCGCGCTGCTTTCCTCGACATCGGGCAATCCGCCCCCCACATCCATGAAACTGCGGTGGTTGGCGTTGATGTCCTCGAGCTTGCGCCGGCGGTGGGCATGGGCCGCGAAGCCCGTGCCGGCCGGGATCAGGCGCCCGACGATGACATTCTCCTTCAGGCCCCGCAGGTCATCCTTCAGGCCCCGGACCGCCGCTTCGGTCAGCACGCGGGTGGTCTCCTGGAAGGAGGCCGCCGAAATGAACGATTCGGTCGCCAGGGAAGCCTTGGTGATGCCCAGCAGCACCGGCTGCAGCTTCGCAGGAGACTTGCCGTCCGCCTCGATGCGCTCGTTGATGTCCCGGGCACGGCCGCGGTCCAGCTGCTCGCCGCGCAGCAGCGCGGTCTCACGGGGGTCGAGCACCTCGGTCTTGCGCAGCATCTGGCGAATGATCACCTCGATGTGCTTGTCGTTGATCTTCACGCCCTGCAGCCGGTACACGTCCTGGATTTCGCGCACCAGGTAGTTGGCCAGCGCCTCGACGCCCTGCAGGCGCAGGATGTCGTGCGGGTTCGGCTCCCCGTCCGCGATGACTTCG
The DNA here is from genome assembly GCA_035485475.1 of Steroidobacteraceae bacterium. Classification (GTDB taxonomy): domain Bacteria; phylum Pseudomonadota; class Gammaproteobacteria; order Steroidobacterales; family Steroidobacteraceae; genus DAIDKA01. The sequence continues at coordinate 1,204 of DATHOA010000120.1, forward strand.
CCACGCTCGACGGTTTCACCCTCGAACACGTTCAGCTGCCGCCACTTCGGGATCAGCTCCTCGTACTTGGTGGTTTCCTCGGAGGTGATGATCAGGCGGCGCTTGCCCTTGGTCTCCTTGCCGAAGCTCACGGTGCCCGAGACTTCGGCCAGGATGGCCGGATCCTTGGGCTTGCGGGCTTCGAACAGATCCGCGACGCGCGGCAGACCGCCGGTGATGTCGCGGGTCTTCGAGGACTCCTGCGGGATGCGGGCGATGACATCGCCCACGGACATGCGCGCACCATCCGACAGTGAGATCAACGCGCCCGGGGGCAGCGTGTACACGGCCGGAATCTCGGTGTTCGCGAAGGTCATTTCCTTGCCCTTCGCGTTGACCAGCTTGATGGTCGGGCGCAGTTCCTTGCCGCCGCGCTGCTTGTTGTCGAGCACCACGGTGGAGGACAGGCCGGTGACCTCGTCCAGCTGCGTCGTCACGGTCAACCCGTCGACGAAGTCCTGGAACTTCAGGAAACCACCCACTTCGGTCACGACCGGATGGGTGTGCGGATCCCAGGTCGCCACGACCTGGCCGCCGGCAACCACGGCGCCTTCCTTGACGCCGATGATCGCGCCATAGGGGATCTTGTAGCGCTCGCGCTCGCGGCCGAAATCATCGACCACGCCGATTTCGCCCGAACGGGACACCGCGACCAGGTGGCCCTTCTCGTGCTGCACGGTCTTGATGTGATGGAAGCGGATGACGCCCTTGTTGCGCACATCGACACTGCTGGCCGCCGCGGCCCGGGAGGCCGCGCCACCGATGTGGAAGGTACGCATGGTCAGCTGCGTGCCCGGCTCACCGATCGACTGCGCGGCAATGACGCCCACGGCCTCGCCGATGCTGATGGTCCGGCCCCGCGCCAGGTCACGTCCGTAGCAGTTCGCGCACACGCCATAGCGGGTGCGGCAGGTGATGGGCGAACGCACCATCAGCTGATCGACGCCCTCGGCCTCGAGCGTCCGTACCAGCAGCTCATCCAGCTGGACGTTCTTCTCGATGAGCACCTCTTCGGTACCCGGCTTCATCACCGCCTCGGACAGCACCCGGCCGAGCACGCGCTCGCCCAGGGCTTCGACGACATCGCCACCCTCGACGAGCGGTGCCATCGCCAGACCCTGATCGGTGCCGCAGTCCACTTCGGTGACCACCAGGTCCTGGGCCACATCGACCAGGCGACGGGTCAGGTAGCCGGAGTTCGCGGTCTTCAACGCCGTATCGGCCAGACCCTTGCGGGCGCCGTGGGTGGAGATGAAGTACTGCAGAACGTTCAGGCCCTCGCGGAAGTTCGCCGTGATCGGGGTCTCGATGATGGAGCCATCGGGCTTGGCCATCAGGCCGCGCATGCCGGCGAGCTGGCGGATCTGGGCCGCGCTGCCGCGGGCGCCGGAGTCGGCCATCATGAAGATCGAATTGAAGGACTTCTGGCGCTGCTTCACGCCCTTGAGGTCGGTCGCCTCCTCGGTGCCGAGCTTCTCCATCATGGCCTTGGCGACCTGGTCATTGGCGCGCGACCAGATGTCCACGACCTTGTTGTAGCGCTCGCCGTTCGTGACCAGACCCGAGGAGTACTGATCCTGGATCTCCTTCACTTCGCGGTCGGCCGCGGCCACGAGCTTGGTCTTCTGCTCGGGAATGACGATGTCGTCGATGCCGAACGAGACACCCGACCGGGTCGCGTAGGCAAAGCCGGTGTACATCAGCTGGTCGGCGAACACCACGGTCTCCTTCAGACCCAGCGCCCGGTAGCAGGCGTTGATCGTTCCGGAGATCGCCTTCTTGGTCATGTCCTGGTTGATGAGGTCGAAGGACAGGCCCTTCGGCAGGATCTCGGAAAGCAGCGCCCGACCGACGGTCGTGTGCACATGGCGCACGCGCTGCACGATCACCTTGTCGGCATTCAGTACATGTTCACGCATGCGCACGCGCACGCGCGCCTGCAGGTGGGCCATGCGGCTTTCGTAGGCGCGATGCACTTCGTGCACGTCGGAGAAGGTCATGCCTTCGCCCTTGGCGCCGACGCGCTCGCGCGTCATGTAGTACAGGCCCAGCACCACGTCCTGCGACGGGACGATGATCGGGTCGCCGTTGGCGGGGGAGAGGATGTTGTTGGACGACATCATCAGGGCGCGCGCTTCCAGCTGCGCCTCCAGCGACAGCGGCACGTGTACCGCCATCTGGTCGCCGTCAAAGTCCGCGTTGAACGCGGCGCACACCAGCGGATGCAGCTGGATGGCCTTGCCCTCGATCAGCACCGGCTCGAATGCCTGGATCCCTAAGCGGTGCAGGGTCGGGGCGCGGTTGAGCAGCACCGGATGTTCGCGGATGACCTCTTCGAGGATATCCCACACCTCCGGGCCCTCGCGCTCGACCAGGCGCTTGGCGGCCTTGATGGTCGACGCTTCGCCACGCAGCTGCAATTTCTGGAAGATGAAGGGCTTGAAGAGCTCGAGCGCCATCTTCTTCGGCAGGCCGCACTGGTGCAGGCGCAGCGTCGGGCCGACCACGATGACCGAACGGCCCGAGTAGTCGACGCGCTTGCCCAGCAGGTTCTGGCGGAAGCGCCCCTGCTTGCCCTTGATCATGTCCGCGAGGGACTTGAGCGGGCGCTTGTTCGAACCGGTGATGGCCCGGCCACGGCGGCCGTTGTCCAGCAGCGCATCGACCGCTTCCTGAAGCATGCGCTTCTCGTTGCGCACGATGATGTCCGGGGCATTCAGCTCCAGCAGGCGGCGCAGGCGGTTGTTGCGGTTGATCACGCGCCGATACAGATCGTTCAGATCCGAGGTCGCGAAACGGCCGCCATCGAGCGGCACCAGCGGCCGCAGATCCGGCGGCAGCACCGGCAGGACGGTCATGACCATCCACTCGGGCTTGTTGCCGGACTCGATGAAACTCTCGAGCAGCTTGAGCCGCTTGGACAGGCGCTTCAGCTTCGTCTCCGAGGAGGTGCTGGCCATTTCCTCGCGAACCTTGATCACCTCGACGGGCAGTTCGATGGACTTCAGCAGCTCATAGACCGCCTCGGCACCCATGCGGGCATCGAACTCATCGCCGTGCTCCTCGATCGCCTCGAGGTACAGCTCATCGGTGAGCAGCTGACCGCGCTGCATCGAGGTCATGCCGGGCTCGATGACCACGAATGCTTCAAAGTACAGCACGCGCTCGATCTCGCGCAGCGTCATGTCGAGCATCAGCCCGATGCGCGAGGGGAGCGACTTCAGGAACCAGATGTGGGCGGTGGGGCTCGCCAGCTCGATGTGGCCCATGCGCTCGCGGCGCACCTTCGACTGGGTGACCTCGACGCCGCACTTCTCGCACACCACACCGCGGTGCTTGAGGCGCTTGTACTTGCCGCACAGACACTCGTAGTCCTTCACCGGACCGAAGATCTTGGCGCAGAACAGGCCATCGCGCTCGGGCTTGAACGTGCGGTAGTTGATGGTCTCCGGCTTTTTCACTTCGCCGTAGGACCAGGCACGGATCATTTCCGGGGAGGCCAGCCCGATCTTGATCGAATCGAAATGCTCGACCGGAGCGTGCTGCTTGAAAAGCTTGAGTAAATCTCTCATGTTGCTTCCCTCAATCCTGCTCGAGCTCGATATTGATACCGAGCGAGCGGATTTCTTTGACGAGGACGTTGAAGGATTCCGGCATTCCGGCATCCATCTGGTGATGGCCGTCGACGATGTTCTTGTACATCTTCGTGCGGCCGTTCACGTCATCCGACTTGACGGTGAGCATTTCCTGCAGCGTGTACGCGGCGCCGTACGCCTCGAGCGCCCACACTTCCATCTCACCGAAGCGCTGGCCACCGAACTGCGCCTTACCGCCCAGCGGCTGCTGGGTGACCAGGGAGTACGGTCCGGTCGAACGCGCATGCATCTTGTCGTCGACCAGGTGGTTCAGCTTCAGCATGTACATGTAGCCCACGGTCACTTCGCGCTCGAAGCGCTCGCCCGTGCGCCCATCGAACAGGTGCGTCTGACCACTGGTGGGCAGGTCGGCCAGCTTCAGCAGATGCTTGATCTCCTCTTCGCTGGCACCGTCGAACACGGGGGTCGCCATCGGCACGCCATGTGACAGGTTCTGGGCAAGCTCGATGATTTCGGCGTCGTTCAGGTCATCGGTGTGCTCCTTCTGACCGCCGGTCTCGTTGTAGACCTGCTTGATGAACGCACGCAGATCGGCCAGCGCCGCCTGTGCCTCCAGCATCTTGCCGATCTTCAAACCGACGCCCTTCGCGGCCCAGCCCAGATGCGTCTCGAGCACCTGGCCGACGTTCATACGCGAGGGCACGCCCAGCGGATTCAACACGATGTCCACCGGCGTACCGTCGGCGGCGAACGGCATGTCCTCCACCGGCACGATGCTCGAGATCACACCCTTGTTGCCATGTCGGCCGGCCATTTTGTCGCCGGGCTGCACGCGGCGCTTCACGGCCAGGTACACCTTGACCATCTTGAGCACGCCCGGAGCCAGGTCATCGCCCGCGGTGATCTTCGCGCGCTTGTCGTCCAGGCGCTTCTCGAAGGCCTTGCGCTGCATCTTCAGGCGCTCGGAAGTCGCCTCCAGGTGCGCGTTGGCCTCCTCTTCCTCGGCACGGATCTCGAACCACTCCTCACGCGGCACCTCATCGAGGTACTCGATGGTGATTTTCGCGCCGGCCTTGAGCTTGCGCGGGCCACCGGCGGCGGTCTTGCCCACCAGCATCTCGCGCATACGCTGATACAGATCGTCCTCGAGGATGCGCAGCTGATCGGCGAAGTCCTTGCGGACCCGCTCGATTTCCGCCTTTTCGATCGACAGGGCCCGCGAGTCCTTCTCCACGCCATCACGGGTGAACACGCGCACGTCGATGACGGTGCCGTCCATGCCGGGGGGCACGCGCAGGCTGGTGTCCTTCACATCGGAGGCCTTCTCACCGAAGATCGCGCGTAGCAGCTTCTCCTCGGGGGTCAGCTGGGTCTCGCCCTTCGGCGTGACCTTGCCGACCAGGATGTCGCCGGCCTTGACCTCGGCGCCGATGAAGGCGATTCCCGCCTCATCGAGCTTGGCCAGCGCCGTGTCACCCACGTTCGGGATGTCGGCGGTGATCTCCTCGGGCCCCAGCTTGGTGTCGCGGGCCACGCAGGTGAGCTCTTCGATATGGATGGTCGTGAAGCGATCTTCCTGCACGACGCGCTCGGAGATGAGGATCGAATCCTCGAAGTTGTAGCCGTTCCAGGGCATGAACGCGACCAGCATGTTCTGGCCCAGTGCGAGCTCCCCCAGGTGGGTGGACGGGCCATCGGCCAGCACATCACCGCGCGCGATCTGGTTGCCGGCATTCACCAGCGGACGCTGGTTGATGCAGGTGTTCTGGTTGGAACGGGTGTACTTGGTCAGATTGTAGATATCCACACCCGGCTCACCGGCCGTGGTCTCCGCATCATTGACGCGCACCACGATGCGCGAGGCATCGACCGAGTCGACCGTGCCGCCGCGCCGTGCGATCACGGTCACGCCGGAGTCGATGGCCACGGGCCGCTCCATGCCGGTACCCACCAGCGGGGTCTGGGCACGCAGGGTCGGCACCGCCTGGCGCTGCATGTTCGATCCCATCAGGGCGCGGTTCGCGTCGTCATGCTCCAGGAACGGAATCAGGGAGGCGGCGACCGACACGATCTGCTTCGGGCTCACGTCCATGTAGTTGATGCGCGCGCTCGGCATCAGCGTGAATTCGTTCTGGAAACGGCACGACACCAGCTCGTCCGCCAGTTCGCCCTTCGGCCCCAGGCGGGCATTGGCCTGGGCAATGGCGAACTCGCCTTCCTCGATGGCCGACAGGAAGTCGATCTGCGCGGTGACGTGACCGTTCTCCACGCGCCGGTACGGGGTCTCGAGGAACCCGTACTTGTTGGTTCGCGCGTACACCGACAGCGAATTGATCAGGCCGATATTCGGACCTTCGGGTGTCTCGATCGGGCACACGCGACCGTAATGGGTCGGGTGCACGTCGCGCACTTCGAAGCCGGCACGTTCACGCGTCAGGCCGCCCGGTCCCAATGCCGAAACGCGGCGCTTGTGGGTGACCTCGGACAGCGGGTTGTTCTGGTCCATGAACTGCGACAGCTGCGAGGAGCCGAAGAATTCCTTCACCGCGGCCGCCACCGGCTTCGCGTTGATCATCTCCTGCGGCATCAGCGGCTCGCTTTCGGCAATCGTCAGGCGCTCCTTGACGGCCCGCTCGACGCGCACCAGGCCGACGCGGAAGGCGTTCTCGGCCATTTCACCGACGCTGCGGACGCGCCGGTTGCCCAGATGGTCGATGTCATCGACCGTGCCGTTGCCGTTGCGGATGTCGATCAGGACCTTCAGCACATCCAGTACGTCCTCCTTGGACAGGACGCCTGAGCCGATGGTCTCTTCGCGCTTCACGCGGCGGTTGAACTTCATGCGGCCCACGGCCGACAGGTCGTAGCGCTCGCCGTTGAAGAACAGATTGTTGAACAGGTTCTCGGCCGCATCCTTGGTGGGCGGCTCGCCCGGGCGCATCATGCGGTAGATCTCCACCAGCGCCTCCAGGCGCGTCTTGGTGGGATCGATGCGCAGCGTGTCGGACATGAACGAACCGCGATCCAGGTCGTTCGTGTACAGGGTGTTGATCTCGGTGATCTCGGCCTCGATGATCTTCTCGACGCTGAGCGCCGTGAGCACCTCGTTGGCCTTGGCGATGATCTCGCCCGTGGCCGTGTTCACCACATCATGCGACACGACCTTGCCATAGACGTACTCACGCGGTACGCGCAGGCGGGTGACGTTGGCATCTTCCAGCTGGCGCACGTGGCGCGCCGTGATGCGGCGGCCTTCCTCGACCACGACCTGGTCGCCGATACGGATCTCGAACGTGGCGGTCTCGCCGCGCAGGCGCTGCGGGACCAGCTGCATCGACACTTCGTCCTTGCTCAGGAAGATCGTGTTGTTGTCGAAGAACGTCGCCAGCACTTCGGACTCGTTCATCCCCAGGGCGCGCAGGATGATCGTGACGGGAAGCTTGCGGCGCCGGTCGATACGCGCGAACACACAGTCCTTCGGGTCGAACTCGAAGTCCAGCCACGAGCCGCGATAGGGGATGATCCGCGCCGAGAACAGCAGCTTTCCCGAGGAGTGCGTCTTGCCACGATCGTGGTCGAAGAACACGCCCGGGGAGCGGTGCAGCTGCGAGACGATGACACGCTCGGTGCCATTGACGATGAACGTGCCGTTGTCGGTCATCAGGGGCAGTTCGCCCAGATAGACCTCCTGCTCGCGCACGTCCTTGACCGGCTTCTTCGCGCCGGGGGCTTCCTTGTCCAGCACGATCAGGCGCACCTTCACGCGCAGGGGCGCCGCGTAGGTGAGGCCCCGCAGCTGGCACTCCTTCACATCGAATACCGGCTCGCCCAAGCGGTAGCTCACGTACTCAAGAGAAGCATTGCCCGAATAGCTGGAGATCGGGAACACGGTCTGGAAGGCTGCGTGCAGCCCCACGTTCGTGCGCCTATCCTCCGGTATGTCCGCCTGCAGGAACGTCCGGTAGGAGTCCAGCTGAATGGCAAGCAGGTACGGCACCTCGAGGATGCCGGGCTGCTTGCCGAAGTTCTTGCGGATGCGCTTCTTCTCAGTAAAGGAATAGGCCATCTGATCACCTCGGAACGGAAAAAGGCGTGCGACGCGCAAGCCACCCGGACACGGAAGTCTCCAGGGCGGGGATGCGCACCTCACGCGGGGTGCGAATACACGGGGTTAAAGTGGGAATCGCCCATCTTAACCCGAATTCTGTCGTCCGTAAATTGGTCACGGACATCGTGACCGTTCGGCAACGGTCAAATGAGGCCCGCACGCCAGGCGCGGGCCCCACCAGTGGCCATGGATCGAAGGCCTGTAAGCCCAATGACCCATGCGGTGTTACTTGATCTCCACCTTTGCGCCAACGTCTTCCAGCTTCTTCTTCATCGCTTCGGAATCGGCCTTGTTGACGGCTTCCTTGACGTTCTGGGGAACGCCTTCGACCAGGTCCTTCGCTTCCTTCAGGCCCAGGCCGGTCAGTTCGCGGACCACCTTGATCACGCTCACTTTCTTGTCGGCCGGGTATTCCTTCAGGATCACGGTGAACTCGGTCTTCTCCTCCACCGGCGCAGCGGCAGCAGCAGCGGCGCCAGGGGCGGCAGCGGCAGCAACCGGGGCAGCGGCGGTCACGCCGAACTTCTTCTCCATGTCGGAGATCAGCTCGACGACCTCGAGTACGGTCATCTTGGAAATGGAATCGAGGATTTCGTCTTTAGATACGGCCATGTGGGGTCTCCAAATAAGGTTTCAAGAACAAATTGATATCAACCGCCCGCGGCGGCCTGTTTCTGGTCGCGGATGGCGGCGAGCGTGCGTGCCAGCTTCGGCAGCGGCTCGGCGAGCGTGGCTACGAACTTCTGGATGGGCGCCTTCATGACGCCCAGCAGCATCGAGATCGCCTGGGCACGTGTTGGCAGGTTCGCCAGCTTCTCGAGATCCTTGCCGGGTAGCACGGGGCCGCCCAAGGACATATGAGTCGCGATGAGCTTGTCGTTACCCTTCGCAAAGTCCTTCACCACGCGCGCGGCGGCGCCCGGATCGTCCTTCGAGAAAGCCAGCACCAGCGGGCCCTTGAGCACCGGTCCGATGGTCTCGAACACGGTACCTGCAAGTGCCTTGCGTGCCAGCGTGTTTTTGATCACACGCATGTACACGCCCTGCGCACGCGCCTTGGCACGCAGATCGGTCATCTGCGCCACCGTGAGGCCACGGTACTCGGCAGCAATCACGGCCTGGGCTTTCGCCGCAACCGCGTTCACTTCCGCAACCAGCGCTTTCTTGTCTTCAAGGTTCAGTGGCATTCATTTCTCCTAGCCCGAAGATCACTGTTGCAAAACGGAAAGCTCTCGAACCCGGTTGCCCGGATACGAAGGCTCTCCACCCTTGACGGCGACCTTCACGACGTAAGAGGGAAACCCCTTCTGCCGTGTGCGGCGCACCATCTGCGCAGGCTCTCCATTAAGAAACCTCAGGTCCGCCCCGAATCAGGTCCGGACTGGTTTCGCCTGCGGTCTTTGACTGCCGGCGCTGCGAACGCGCCGGACCGCAAAACTTTCCTACTGTCTTAAGAACTCTGTAAATCAGCCGATCAGGTCGTGGCCGCGGCCAGGCTGGCTTGATCGATGACCACGCCGGGGCCCATCGTCGAAGACACGGTGACGCGCTTCAGATAGTGACCCTTGGCGGAGGCCGGCTTGGCCTTCTGCAGATCGGCGATCAGCGCCTGAAGGTTTTCCTTCAACGCGGCCGGCTCGAAGCTGACCTTGCCAATGCTGGCGTGGATGATGCCGGCCTTGTCGACGCGGTAGCGGACCTGACCGGCCTTGGCATTGCGCACGGCGCCTGCCACATCCGGGCTCACCGTACCGACCTTGGGATTCGGCATCAGGCCGCGCGGACCGAGGATCTGCCCGAGCTGCCCGACGACACGCATGGCGTCGGGGCTGGCGATGACCACATCGAAATTGATCACGCCGGACTTGATCTGCGCTGCCAGGTCTTCCAGACCGACGATGTCGGCGCCGGCCGCCTTGGCGAGCTCCTGGTTCTTGCCCGAGGTGAACACCGCGACCCGCACCGTCTTGCCGATGCCATGCGGCAACACGGTCGAACCGCGCACCTGCTGGTCGGACTTGCTGGCGTCAATGCCTAAGTTCACGGCCGCATCGACCGACTCGTTGAACTTGGCCGTGGCCAGTTCCTTGACGATCTTCAGCGCATCCTCGATCGGATACTGCTTGCCCGGCTGGATCTTGTCCTTCCAGGTCTTCATACGTTTTACCAGTGCCATCTTAGAGGCCCTCCACGTCGACACCCATGCTGCGGGCCGTGCCCGCAATGGTGCGCACCGCCGCTTCCAGGTCCGCGGCCGTCAGATCCGGCTGCTTGGTGGTGGCGACTTCCTCGATCTGCTTGCGCGTGATCTTGCCCACCTTGGAGGTGTTCGGCGCACCGCTCCCCTTTTCAATGCCGATCGCCTTGCGGATCAGCACCGAAGCGGGCGGGGTCTTCATGATGAAGGTGAAGCTGCGGTCGCTGTACACCGTGATGATCACGGGAATCGGCAACCCCTTCTCCAGCTTCTGGGTCTGCGCATTGAACTGCTTGCAGAACTCCATGATGTTGACGCCCTGCTGG
>DATHOA010000121.1:0-3961 GCA_035485475.1 Steroidobacteraceae bacterium
CTCCGGACCGGTCGAGGATCCCGGCGTCTTGCCACCTGCGCCAAGCGCTCCCGGACCTGCCCCGGCGCCGGCCGCACCCAATCTTCAGGACTCAGACTAAATGTTTGCACACCACGACAACGACCATGACGATCACGATCACGATCATCATGACCTGGGAGCACTACTGCGGATCGCCGTTGCCGCGCTGATCCTGCTCGCCGCGATTGCTGCTGCCTGCATCGTTATGGTGCCGGCCGGCGAGGCCGGCGTGATCACCCGCTTCGGCAACCCCGTGCGCGTCGTGACCAAACCGGGGCTGGCGTGGAAACTGCCCGCGCCGTTCGAAAGCACGATTCTGATTGATCTGCGTCTGCGCACGACCTCCACGGGCCTGCAGGATGTGGGCACTCGCGACAGTCTGCGCGTCCTGGTTCAGTCCTATGTGGCCTGGCAGGTGCCCGATGATCCGCAGCGCGTGCGCCAATTTCTGCGCTCGGTGCGCAATCAGCCGGATGAGGCGGCGCGCCAGCTGCGCAGCTTCGTCAATGCGGCCTTGCATATCACCGCCAGCAATTTTGCCCTCGCCGATCTGGTCAACATCGACTCCACCAAGGTGCGGCTCGATGTCTTCGAGCGCGAACTGCGCGAGCAGGTCGCGCCACGCATGCTGGCGGTGTATGGCATCGAGATCCGTCAGGTAGGGGTGGAACGGATGACGTTGCCGGATGAAACGCTGGCCGCGACCGTGTCCCGCATGCGTGCCGAACGGGAGACCGTTGCGGCGCAGGTCACAGCCGATGGCTTGCGCCAGGCGGCCGCCATCCGCGCCGATGCGGATCGCGATGCGCGTGAAGTCGTGGCCCAGGCGCACGAGCAGGCGGCCCACACCGAAGCCGACGCGCAGCAGGCTGCGGCGCGTATCTATGCCAAGGCCTATCAAAGCGATCCCGGGCTGTACAGCACGCTGCGCTCGCTCGATTCGCTCAGCCAGATTCTCGGCCGCAACTCGAGCCTGATACTGCGCACCGACGCCGCGCCCTTCCGGGTCCTGGTCGATGGACCCGCAGGTGCCGGTGCACCGCCCGCGGGTAAGCCCAAGCCGTGAGCGCCTAATCCGTGAGTGAAATACACGAACCGGTTGGGCCGCCGCCGCCGCCACCGCCGGGGCCCATCGCGCAGTCGGTCGCCATCGGCTTTCGCACCATCTACATCGCCGGCGTGCTGCTTATGATCGGGTGGCTGACCAGCAACGTGCGCGAGATTGCCTCCGACAGCCAGGCCGTGGTGCTGCGCTTTGGCCGTATCGTGCGCGCGCAGGAGGCCGGATTGCTGATCGCCTGGCCCCGCCCGATCGAGCAGGTGCAGATGCTGCCGGGGCCTGAGCGGCAACTGACGCAGGAGATCGCCCCGCTCGCACCGGGGAGTGAACAATCACAGGCGCTGGTCGGACCCTTCGGCGCCGGGCAGTCCATCCCGCCGAATGCGTCGGCCTATCTCACCGGTGACAGCAACGTTGTACTGTTAAATGCCACGCTCTTCTACCGCCTCAGCGATCCGGTCAGCTACGCGCTGTCCCAATCGCATGTCGAGGCGGCCCTGAACCGGCTGTTCCGGGCGACCACCGTTCGGGTCGCAGCTTCGCGCAACCTGAATGACTTCCTCGTCGTGCAGGCGAGCACCGAATCGGCGGGGGCGGTCCTGGCACTGCGCGGCGAGGTGCGCAGCTCCCTGATCCAGTCCATGAATGCCCGCTTGCACGCGCTCGCCGATGGGGGTGCCTCATTGGGCGTGGAAATCGAGCGCATCGATATGACTGCCTGGCTGCCGCCACAGGCCAAGTCGGCCTTCGACGCCGTGCTGGTTGCCAGCCAGGCCGCCGATCGTGGCGTAGCCGTGGCCCGCACCGATGCCGAGCGGCGCCGCCAGGAGTCCAATCGCCTGCGCGATCAACTGCTTGCGGGTGCCCAGGCGACCGCGCAGGAGCTGCTCAGTGGCGCCGGCACCAACACCGCGGGCATACTGGCCCTGGAGCACGAAGAGACCCCGCAGACTCGCAGCAGCCTGCTGTTGCGCGAGTACCGCACCCGGGTCGGCGAGATCATGAACCAGGTCGGCTCCGCGACTCTGGTGGATGCGCAAGGCGGCGCCCGCGTCATGGTGCCGGGGAAGCCAGGAAAATGAGTGTCACGCCCGATGTAATGATTACGGCTCCGCCCACCGGGCGACCGGTGCTGCTGGAGCGTGCCGAGCGCCTGGTGCTGGCGCTGCGTTTGAGCCTGGCACTGGTGGCCCTGTGTCTGCTGCTGGTCGCGTTCGGCCTGAACTGGCTGGTGCCCAGCGAGCACGGCATCGCCGAGCTCGTGGCCGGCGTTGCCGCCGCGCTGGTTGCCGTGCCCGTGTTTGTCGAAGCCTGGGCGAGCCTGCGTCATCCCAGCCTGCACGGCATCACCGACCGCCTGGTCGCGCTGGCATTGATCGCCGCCTGGGCCACCGGCGATCTGATGACCGCCGCGCTGCTGCCCATCATCATGACCGTGGGGCATGTGCTCGAAGAGCGCAGCATGCTCGGCTCCCAGGAAGCCGTGCGGGCCTTGAGCCGTCTGACCGAAGTCGACAGCCGCCGCCTGTTGCCCGACGGCTCCACCGAAGTGATTCCGAGTGCGCAATTGCGCGTGGGCGATCTCATCGAGCTGCTCGCCGGGGACCGGGTGCCGGCCGATGGCATAGTTCGGCGCGGCAGCTCCAGTTTGGACCTGGCGTCGCTGACCGGCGAGTCCGTGCCCGTCGAAGTGCGCGAGGGCGATCAGGCACTTGCCGGCGCCATGAATGTCGATGGCCGGATACAGGTCGAGCTCACCCGCGTCGGCCAGGAAAGCACCGTGGGCCGCATCATCGCGCTGATGCGCGAGGCTGAGAACGCCAAGCCGCCGGTGACGCGCCTGCTGGATAAATATGCCGGCCAGTACATGGCACTGGTGCTGCTGGTCGCCGGCGGAACGTGGCTGATCACGGGTAACGTACCGGCAATGCTGGCGGTGCTCGTGGCATCCTGCCCCTGTGCGCTGGTGCTGGCCGCGCCAGCGACGGCCGTGGCGGCCATTGCCGTGGCCGCGCGCCACGGCATCTTGATCAAGGGCTCCGCATTCCTCGAGCATCTGGCCGATGTCTCCTCGGTCATTTTCGATAAGACCGGGACCTTGACCACCGGCGACCTGCGCCTGGGCGAAGTGCGGCCCGCCGCAGGCGTCGACCCCGAGCAGTTGCGGCAACTCGCGGCCAGCCTGGGCGCAGCCAGCAACCATCCGCTCAGCCGCGCGGCGGCGGCGGCCGTCCCGGCCGCCAAGCGCTTACCCGTCGAGGACGCGCGTGAGCTGGGAGGCTTTGGCGTCACCGGCGTGTACGCGGGGAAGGCTGTCGCCCTGGGACGCGCCGACCTGTTCGAGCGCCTGGGCGTGGTCGCACCCGCGCCGCCGGTGCATAACGGACCCATTGCCGGGGTCAGTCGCGACGGCAAGTTTCTGGGCTGGCTGCTGTTCCTGGATCAGCTGCGCGGCAGTGCGATCACCGCCGTGAGCGATCTCAAGGGGCTGGGTATCGAGCATATGCTGCTGCTCACCGGCGATCGGGCTGCGGTGGCCCGCCAGGTTGCCAATGAAGTCGGGATCGACGAAGTCTCGGCCGAGATGCTCCCCGAGCAGAAGATGGATCGGGTGATGCACGAGATCAAACTCGGCCATCGTCCGATGGTCGTCGGTGATGGCATCAACGACTCCCTAGCGCTGCGCGCGGGCGCGGTGGGCGTTGCGATGGGGACCCAGGGGGCCGAAGTGGCCTTCGCCTCCGCCGACCTTGCGTTGATGACCAACGATCTGCGTCGACTCGGCACCTGCATCCGCTTGAGCCGGCGCTGCCGGCGCACCATTTACGTGAACGTCTCGATCGGTCTGGCATTTACCTTCGGCCTGATCGTCCTGTCCGG